>CANJKY010000143.1 GCA_947474875.1 Gemmataceae bacterium | reverse complement strand
TCTTGGCGTGGGCGCTGAAGAACACGAACCGGGCGCCGCTGTTGGCGTAGTGGAACTTGTGGACCCGGCTGAACGTTTCCACGAACTGGGCGGACTCCTTCTCCACCTCCGCCTTCCCTCTGATCGTGTACCCGTCCGGGAAGATGACCGCGTCCTGGGCTGGGGCGGCGGCGGACAGCCCGAAGGCGGCGACGGCCGAAAGGAAGATGCGGGCGGTCATGTGGGTGTCCTTCGCGGAGATTCTTCCATTCTGACCGCCCGGCCGGGGCGGTCAAGCGCGGCGGCCTGTTGATTCGCGGTCGGACGGATGCGACAATTCATTCACCGCCTGCCCGCTACCGCTGAAACGGCCGGGGCGGGATTGTGTTGGAGGCCGCTCATGCCGGTTCGGTTCCGTTGCACCTGGTGCCGCAGCAAGCTGAGTACCGCCCGCCGCAAGGCGGGCACCGCCATCGACTGCCCGAACTGCCGGCAGTCGGTGGTCGTGCCGAACGAGGATTCGGGCGAGTTGGCTGCGATCGGAACCTCTACCACCAGCCAGACGGCGGAAGCCCCGCGGGCACGGCTGATCCCGTCCAAGCCCGCGCTGGACGACATGCCGCTGTTCGAGCGGTCGGACTTCGAGCGGCTGCTGGAACCGGCGGTGCGAGAGGCGAACACGGACCGGCCGAAGCCGGAGAAGAAACCGGAGCCAGTTACCCCGCCGCCCCCGCCGGAAGGGATTCTGATCCTGAAATCGACGGCCACGCTGCTCGTCGCCGCGGTGGTGGTGCTGATGGCCCTGGCCTTCGCGGCCGGCTTTTTGGTAGGCAGTAGGTGATTCGAAGAGTTCACCACAGAGTCACAGAGAGCACCGAGCAGCACAGAGAGAAAAACAGGTCGGAATACCAAGGACACGAGGGCAGACAGAGAACCCCATCTCTGTCTTCCCTCGTGTCCTTGTCTTCGGCCGATTTCCGGTCTTCCTCGGTGCTGCTCGGTGCTCTCTGTGACTCTGTGGTGAACTTTGCTGCTATTCAAATCGAATCAGCAAGTCCCCGCCGTCCACCTGGGTGCCGGGTTTGACCAGCACCTCGGCCACCTTGCCGCCGGTCTGCGCGTAGATGGTGCTCTCCATCTTCATCGCCTCCAGCGTCGCCAGCTTCTGTCCGGCGGCCACCTCCTCGCCGACTTCCACCGCCACCGCCACCACAGCCCCCGGCATCGGCGCGGCCACGTGCTTCGGGTTGCCGGCGTCCGCCTTCGGCCGCACCGCCGCCACCGCCCCGAGCGTGCGGTCCACCACCATCACCTCCCGCGGCTGGCCGTTCAGCTCGAAGAACACCTGCCGTTTGCCGTCCTCGTGCGGGTCGCCGACGGCCAGGAACTTGACCACCAGCGTCTTCCCCGGCTCGATGTCGATGTTCACCTCCTCGCCGCGTTGCAGGCCGAAGAAGAACACCGGCGTGGGCAGCACGCTCACCTCGCCGTACTTGGTCGCGTGGTCGGCGAAGTCGGCGAACACCTTCGGGTACAGCAGGTGCGACAGCACCTCGCGGTCGGTCGGCGGCCGCTTCAGCCGCGGCTCGATCTGCTTGGCGGCGGCGGTCAGGTCCGCCGGCGGCAGTGTGGCGCCGGGGCGGTCGGTGAGCGGCTTGCGGCCCCGCAGGATGCGTTTCTGCAACTCCGGTGGGAACCCGCCCGGTGGCTGGCCGAGCTTACCCTCGAAGAACTCGACCACCGACTCGGGGAAGGCAATCTCCCGCTTCGGGTCGAGCAGGTCGGCCGGGGTCAGGTCGTTGGCGATCATGAACAGGGTCATATCGCCGACCACCTTGGAGGTGGGCGTCACCTTCACGATGTCGCCGAACAGCTTGTTCACCTCGGCGTACTTGCGGCCGACCTCGCCCCAGCGGTCGCCCAAACCGAGCGACTTGGCCTGAACGAACAGGTTCGCGTACTGGCCGCCGGGCATCTCGTGCAGGTACACCTCGGCCGAACTGCTCAGTTGGCCGGTCTCGAATGGGGCGTAATACGTCCGCACGGTCTCCCAGTACGCGGCGGTCTCTTGCAGGGCGTCGAAGTCCAGGCCGGTGTCGCGGTCGGTGAACCGCAGCGCCTCCACCAGCGCGTTCAGGCTCGGCTGGGCGGTGATGCCGGACAGCGGGGCGAACGCGCAATCGACGATATCCACGCCCTCCTCTGCGGCCATCAGGTACGACGCCAGTTGCCCGCCGGCGGTGTCGTGCGTGTGGAAGTGGATGGGCACGTCGATCTCGGCCCGCAGCGCCTTCACCAGCTTCTTCGCCGCCAGCGGCTTGAGCAGCCCGGCCATGTCCTTGATGGCCAGCAGGTGCGTGCCGCGTTTCACCAACTCCTTCGCCAGGTCCACGAAATACTTCAGCGTGTACTTGTCCCGCTTCGGGTCGAGGATGTCGCCGGTGTAGCACACGGCAGCTTCACAGATGGCGCCGGTCTTCCGCACGGCGTCGATGGCCAGGGTCAGGTTGGGCAGCCAGTTGTTCGCGTCGAAGATGCGGAACACGTCCATGCCGGCCGCCGCCGCTTCCTTCACGAACCCGTACACCACGTTGTCCGGGTAGTTGGTGTACCCGACCGCGCTGGCGCTCCGCAGGAGCATCTGGAACAGCACGTTCGGCACCCGCTCCCGCAGCTCGGTCAGCCGCTCCCACGGGTCTTCCTTCAGGAACCGCATGGCCGTGTCGAACGTCGCCCCGCCCCAGTTTTCCAGGCTGAACAGCCCGGCGTGGTGCCGCGCGTACCGCGGGGCGATGTGTAGCATGTCGTAGGTGCGCATGCGGGTGGCGAACAGCGACTGGTGCGCGTCCCGCATGGTCGTGTCGGTCACCAGCAGCCGCTTCTGCTCCCGCACCCATTTGGCGAACCCGTCCGCCCCGAGCCGCTTGTACACGTCCCGCGTGCCTTCGGGCAGGTCGGCCGGCTTCTCGCTCGGCAGGTGGCCGGTGCTGCCGTGGCGGCCGGTGGCCTCGCCGGTGCTCACGTCCGGCCGCGGCTTGCCCTTCACCTCCGGATTGCCGTTCACGATCACGTCGGCGATGTACGACAGCAGCTTGGTGGCGCGGTCCTGGCGGGTGGGCAGGTCGAACAGTTCCGGTGTCTCGTCCAGGAACCGCGTCGTCACCGTCCCGTCCAGGAACTCCGGGTGCAGGATCAGGTTGAGCAGGAACGGGATGTTCGTCTTCACCCCGCGGATGCGGAACTCTTGCAGGCACCGCTCCATCCGGCGGGCCGCGTCCACGAACCGCAGCCCGCTGGCCGTCACCTTCACCAGCATGCTGTCGTAGAACGGGGTGATCACCGCCCCGTTGAACGCGGTGCCGGCGTCCAGCCGGATGCCCGGCCCGCCGGAACTGCGGTACGCGCTCAGCCGGCCGTAGTCCGGTACGAACCCGTTCGCCGGGTCTTCGGTGGTCACCCGGCACTGGATGGCGTACCCGTTCGTGCGGATGGCCGCCTGGTCGCCGAGCATCACCTCCGGATGGCTGAGGGGGTAACCCTGGGCGATGAGCAACTGGGTGCGGACGACGTCATAGCCCGTCACCACCTCCGTGACGGTGTGTTCCACCTGGATCCGCGGGTTCACCTCGATGAAGTAGAACTGCCTCGACTCGGTGTCGTACAGGAACTCGACGGTGCCGGCATTGTCGATGCCGACGGCCTTCCCCACCGCAATCGCCGCGTCGAGGATGCCCTGCCGCACGTCGTCCGGCAGGTTCGGGGCGGGGGCCAACTCCACCACCTTCTGGTGCCGCCGCTGGATGCTGCAATCCCGCTCGAACAGGTGGACCAGCCCGCCGTGCTTGTCGCCGAGCAGTTGCACCTCGATGTGCTTCGCCCGCTGGACGAACTTCTCCAGGAACACGTCCGGGATGCCGAACGCCTGCCCGGCCTCTCGCTGTGCCTGCTCGATCGCGTCCTTCAGCTTGTCCTCGCTGTGGACCACCCGCATCCCGCGGCCGCCGCCACCCATGCTCGCCTTCACGATCACCGGGTAGCCGAGCTTGGCCGCGAGCACCACCGCCTCGTCCGCCGACGCCACCGGCTTGTCCGTGCCACCCAGCACCGGCACCTGCGCCTTCTGCGCGATGTGCCGGGCGGACACCTTGTCCCCCAGGGATTCGAGGATCTTCGGGTTCGGGCCGACGAAAGTGATGCCGGCTTCGCCACAGGCGCGGGCGAACGCCGCGTTCTCGCTCAGGAACCCGTACCCGGGGTGAATCGCATCGACGCCGATCTCCTTCGCCAGCCCGACGATGCCGGGGATGTCCAGGTACGCCCGGATCGGCTCGCCCTGCTTCCCCACCTTGTACGCCTCGTCCGCCTTGAACCGGTGCAGGGCGAACCGGTCCTCGTGACTGAAGATGGCGACGGTGCGGATGCCCAGTTCGTGCGCCGAGCGGAACACGCGGGTGGCGATCTCCGAGCGGTTGGCGACGAGCAGCTTTTTAAACGGGCGGATAGCCGGAACCGACATTGGCGAAATCCTTACGCGCGAGAGGTCGCGGGGATGTGATACGGGGCGGCAAAAACAAAACCCAGGGACATGTGTCCCTGGGCTGTCATGCGGCGTTGCCGGCGGTCACTTCTTCACCGAGTAGCTGACCGGCAGGATGACGGTCGGCATCTCCTTGCTGTCCGTCACGATCTGGATCTCGCGGGTCAGGTCGCCGGCGGCGGCCGCCTTCACGTCCACCTTCAGGGTGTGCTGGTGGCGGGCGCCGTCGGTCTTCGGGGTGACGTGGATCGTGTCGTCCCCGCCCTTCACCTCCAGCACCTTGAACGGCTGCAACCCCTGCACGGTCACGTCGAACGTCTTGGCGTCGCCCATCGGCAGGGCGCCGAACTTGACCGCCTCCGGGCTGACCGAGATGGCCGGCACCACGTTCACCGTCACCGGCACCCGCATCTTCTCGATGCCGACGGCGTTGGTGCTGAGGGTCAGGTCGGACATCCAGTTGCCGGCCGGGCACTTCTCGTCCACGGTCGCCGTGATTTCGTATGTCACCTGCCCGGCCGCCCGGTTCGAGTCCTTCGCCTCCTTCACCTCCGCCTTCACGTAGATGCCCGAACTCTTCGCCTCCTTCACCTCCCATTTCGGGTTGTTGAACAGCGTCACCTTCATGGTGGCGGTGGCCGGCTTGCCCTTCACCACCGTTCCGAACGTCACCCCGTCGTTGGTGCTCCACACCATGTCCGGGCGGGCGACGGTGGTCACCTTCAGCACCACCTCCTCGTAGTTCGGGGTCAGGAACGGCACGCTCACCGTCACGCTCTTGTTCGTGCCGATCTGCTGGGCCGGGATCTTGGCCGTGTTCATGTACGCGGCCAGGTAAGTTGTTTCCCCAGGAGCCAGTTGCCCCTTCATCAGGGTGACGGACACGCACCCGCACTGGATGCGGGGGGTGCCCATGGTCACCGTCTGGTTGGACGTGTTCTTGATCGGGAAGTAGTGGACCAAGACCGGCCCGACGGCCGTCACCCCGAAGTCCTTCTCCTTCTCGGTGAAGTAATCCGGGGCGGCCGCGACCGCGGATGCCGCCGCCACCAGAACCGCCGCCACCGCCGCTACGGGACGTAACATCGCTCGCACTCCGGTTGGTGGTCCGTTCAGCCGGCCCCCGCACAACTGTGCGGACCGTACACACACATTTAACAGGGCTTTGCTTCCGGACACATCAGGAAAAAATCGAAACCGGGTCAGCCCACCGGCCCCGGGGCGCATCACACACGGCGGGACCGGGAAAGTCTGGGCGGTCGATCACCACTGCCCCGGTGGAATCGTCCGTGATTTTATCGGTGAGCGAGCACGGCCACGTGGACTTGCGCCGCCCCTGCCGTGCGAACCGCAGTAGCCACCGCGTCCGCCGTAGCGCCAGTCGTTAGCACGTCGTCCACCAGCAGAACCCGCAAACCCTTCACCGCAGCCAAAGTCGTGGGTCGGAAGGCGCCGGCCACATTTCGCCGACGCTCCGCGGGGGTGACGGCCGTCTGCTTCGGCGTCGGCCGCACCCGCCGCACTGTCCGTGTGGCCAGCGGCACCCGTAACTCCGTTGCAATCCCGCGGGCCACCGATTCGGCCTGGTTGTACCCACGGGTCAGCCGCCGGCGCCAGTGCAACGGGACCGGGACCACCAGTTGCGGGCCGTCCGAACCCGATCGTTGCCGGAGTTTGTGTGCGAATACCGTGCCGAGAGCTTCCGCAAGTGCGTCCCCAGCCACGTGTTTGATCCGCAACACCGCCTCCCGCAACCGGCCGTCGTACACACCGAGCCGGGTGGCACTGTCGAATCGGACAACTTCATCCCGGCACCGCGAGCAACCGGCGGAAGTGTCGGTGTGCGGGCCGATCGTGCTGGAGCACCGCAGGCAAGTCTGGTGGGGGTCGGTCGTGAGGGCGGTCACGCACGCCGGGCACAGGCACACGTCCGCCGGCTCGGTCATCCGCGCTTCACAGAGCAGACACACCCGCGGCCACACCCAGTCGGTGGCGGCGAACCACGCCCGGCGGAGGAAGGGGGGCGGCATGTTACCCGATCAGCCCGTGGAGTGGGCCGCCGCGGGCGGCCAATTCGTCGACCCGCTTCGACACCGCCGGATCTTCGATCAGCGGCGGGGCCATGTGCGGTTTCAGCCGGGCGTCGATGACCAACGGGCCGGCCCCGCCGTGGTGCTTCCGCCACGTCCGCCCGCCGGCCACCAGCACGTCCGCCGCCGGGTTGGCCCGGGTGAACGTCACCCACAGCCAGTTGTTCAGGGTGCGAGCGGCGAACTCGGCGTCGTCCACAAGTGTGACCAGGGGAAAGCCACTGAGTACTGAGTACTGAGTACTCAGGGTGTCGCAGAGGCGGATGAGGTCGGGGTGATACTCCGCCGCAGCGTCGGTCCCCGAGTGCTTCGGCCCGCTCACACACAAGACGCCGGGCAATGCCACCTTCACCGTGCTGAACCCGTCCGGCAGCCGCAACTCCGGCGGCACCGCGGTGCCCAACTCCCGCCGCTTCGGCCCGGCGGCGGCGATCACCAGCTTGCTGCCGGCGTTCAGACCCTCCCCGGCCGAGTAGTCGAGGGTGTCGATCGTCGTCCGCGTCTGGAAGTGCAAGTCCCGCGACCAGTCCACCCGTTCGAGCAGGTGCCGCAGGAACGCCGGGATGGCGTGGATGTCCAGGTCCGGGGCGTCCTCCTTCGCCACGATGAACAGGAACTTCGCCAGCGACAGTTGCCCCTGCCCGAGGATGGCGTTCGCCAGGGTGAGCAACTCCTGCGGTTGCCGCTCGGCCGCATACGGCACATACCGCTCGCTGCCGATCGCCAGCAGCAGCGGGTGGACGCCGGCCGCATCAACGGCGTGAACCGCGTGAACCCCCGGCAGCACCGTTGGCAGAGCCGGGCCGGTCAGGTCGTGGATGAACTCGCCGAACGACGTGTCCTCCTGCGGCGGGCGGCCGACCACGGTGAACGGCCAGATCGCCCCCGGCAGGTGGTACACCTTCTCCACCGTCATCACCGGGAAGTCGTGGGCCAAGCTGTAGTACCCGAGGTGATCGCCGAACGGCCCTTCCCGTTTGGTGCGGGTCGGGTCAATGTACCCGGAGAGGACGAAGTCGCAGTCGGCCGGCATCGACAGCCCGTTCGCCGCCTGCACCAGCCGCAGCCGCCTTCCCGCCAGCGCCCCGGCGAACGCCAGTTCCGGCAG
>CANJKY010000142.1 GCA_947474875.1 Gemmataceae bacterium | reverse complement strand
GGGTGAGGGTGTTCACCAGGGCGGCGCCGCTGGTGCCGCCGAGGGTGAGGGCGCGGGCGGTGTCGGCGCCGGTCAGGGCGATGGTCCCGGTGCTGTCGAACACCAGCGCGCCGCTGCCGTTCGCCTCGATGGTGCCGCCGGCGGTGCCCAGGGTGAACAGGCGGCCGGTGGTGGCCCCCGCCCCGGTGTACCGCAGGGTGCCGCCGTTGAGCACCAGGAACGCGGCCGACCCGTCGTTCGTTCCGATGCTACTGGCCGCCCCGACGGTCAGGTCGGACGCGCTCAGCACCCCGGCGTTGATGGTGGTGCTGCCGGTGTATACGTTTGCCCCGGTCAGGGTGAGCACCCCGGCCCCGCCCTTCACCAGGGCGAAGTTGTTCGCCGACGACGTGCCGAGCACCCCGCCGAACGTGTTCGCCGCGGCGTTGTTCACCGTCAGGGTGGCGAACGCGCTGGCGTTCTGCACGATCTGGGTGGCGGACACCCCGGTCAGCCCGCCGAGCGTCTGGTCGTTCCCGTTCAGCTCGAAGATGCTGGTGCCGCTCATGGCCAGGGTGGTGCCGGTGGGCAGGGCGTTGGCGGTGTTGATCTGGATCACCCCGGCGGTCAGGTTGGTGGTCCCGCCGTAGGTGCTGTTCCCGCCCAGCACCAGGGTGCCGTTCCCGGCCTTGGTGAGCGACCCGGTGCTGGACCCGTTGTTGGCGATCACCCCGCCGTACACCAGGTTGGTGGAGTCGGCCACATTGACCGTGCCGCCGCCGCTGCCGGAGGTCGGGCCGACGGCGATGCCGCGGGCGGTGCTCAGGGTGAAGGTGGCGGTGGACGCCAGGGTGCCGCCGTTCAGGATGAGGGTGTTGGACGCGGTGCCCGCCCCCAGGTTGGCGTCGGTCGCCACGCTCAGCACCCCGCCGAGGACGGAGGTGGTGCCGGTGTACGTGTTGGCGTTGGTCAGCACCCAGGTGCCGGCCCCGGCCTTCGCCAGGCTGGTGGCCCCGGTGCCGTTGTCCGCGATCAGCGCGTCGAACGAGTTGGCGGCGGTGCTGGTGCCGCCCAGAGTGAACGTGCGGGCGGTGTCGGCGCCGGACAGCACCAGGGCGGCGGTGTTGGCGACGGTGAGCGCGCCCGAGCCGTTCGCCTCCAGCGTGCCACCGGCGGCGCCGACGGTGAACGCGCGGGTGGTGCTCAGGGCCGGGCCGGTGTACCGCAGGGTGCCGCCGTTCAGGACGAGGAAGGCGGCCGACCCGTCGTTGTTCCCGATGTGGCTAGCCGCCCCGATGGTCAGGTCGGACACGCTCAGCACCCCGGCCAGCACGGTGGTGGTGCCGGTGTACGTGTTCAGCCCCGTCAACTGCATCACCCCGGCCCCGGCCTTGGCGATGTTCCGCGCCCCGCCGCCCTCGGTGACGGCGGCGGTCACGTTCAGGTCGATGGCGGCCGCCCCGTCGGCGGTGGTGAAGGTGAGGGTGTTCCCGGCGTTCCCCTCCCGCAGGTTGATGCGGCCGGAGACGACGGCGGTGGTGGCGCTGGCCAGGGTGTTCACCGCCGACCCGCCGCCGAGCGAGTAATACGAGGCGGCCGCGGCGTCGCTCACCCCGCCGTTCGACCGCAGCACCCCGCCGGTCATGTTGACGGCGATCCCCCACCCCTGGTCGCCGGCGGCGGTGGTGTCCGACAGCCCGGTGCCGTTGATGTTCAGGGCGGTCACCCGGGTGGTGGCCCCGAACCCGAGGGCGTTCACCGACGACAGCAGCAGCGTCCCGCCGCTGTTCACCGTCACCGCGCCGCGGAGGACGCCGTTGGCGGTGGCGGTCGCCTTGTTCAGTTCGAGCACCCCGGCGTCGACGGTGGTGCCGCCGGTGAACGTGTTCTCGTTGGTCAGGATCAGCCGGCCGGTGCCGGCCTTGCTCAGGCTGTTCGCCCCGGAGATGACGCCGCTGACGGTCAGGTTGGCGGCCGAGTTCTGGGTGACGCCCACGGGGGAGGTGGCCAGGCTGATCCCGCCGCTGATCGTCTGCGCGTTCACCACCGAGGCGTTCATCACGATCACGGCCGGGTCGAACAGCCCGGCGATGAACGTGAGGGTGCCGCCGCCCCCGCCGCCGATGTTGTAGGACGCCGCCGCGGCCGTATCGAACGTGAGCCGGTTCAACTGGAACGGGCCGCCGGTCAGGTTGATGTTCGTCTGCCCGCCGCCGGCGCCGTTGAACAGGGCGTTGGACGTGCCGTCGTTCGGGATGCCGCCCGGCAGGAAGGACGCCCAGTTGTTCCCGTTGTTCCAGTTGCCGGTGCCGGCCCCGCCCGTCCAGCGGTAGTCGGTGAGTTGGGCCTGGCCGACCCCGGCGAACACGCAAACGACGACGAACGCGGCCAGCAGCCGGGCGTAGCGCTGTACAACCATTGGGGGCGATCCAATTGGTGGTCTGGGTGGTGTACGCGGAATGGGTAATATTAAAACCGGAATTATGGGGGGTCGGCAAGACCCCATCCGGCGGAATCGTCAAATTCGGCACAGGCCGTAACGCGGTAGGGGTTAGACCCCCGACTACCGTCGGGGTTCCTCATAAATCGTCAGAAATGAGATTTGACCCGAAAAAGTGCGGCAGATGGGGGGCTGGCTACCAGCGGGTCAGCGGATAAGGACGCCGACCACCGCCCCGATCAGGATGGCAACAGCCACCACCGGGACGAGCCACCAGTACGACATCACACCGGCGGCCGGCGGCGCGGTGGCGGCGGACGGGGCGGCGAGGATGCGTGTGGTGCTGATGCGGGGGCGTTCCTCCGACCCCAGGTCGAGCGTCTGCTCGTTCGTCAGCGGTACCTCGATCAGTTCCTCCGTCAACATCTTCGGCGGCGCGTCGGACGGGGTGCGTCCGCCCGTGTAGGTCGAGGTGGGGGTGGCGTCGGACGGCGAGCGGGGGGTGACCGGGTGCAGCCGGGGGTTGGCCGTGAGCGGCGCGAGGCGGGTGCCGGACCCGCCGTTCCACACCAGGTCGCGGAACTCGGGCACGTTCTTGAGGGGGGCGAACGGCCCGGCCTTCGACCGGCTGACCAGTACCGCCCCCAGATCGCCGAGCACCCCCCCTTGGGCGTTGCGGCGGATGGTGTCCGTGTCCCCCTTCACCGTCCGCGGCTGCCCGCCCTGGTAGTACACCATGTACCACAGCCCGTCGGCCGCCGGCAGGGGGGCCAGCCGGAACGACGAGCGGTCGGACGGCCGCACCGTCCACGACCCGCCGAGTACGTCCTCCATGAACTCGCGGCACGAACTCGGCCGCTCGGCCGGGTTCGCCCGCATCGCCCGGCGGACGGCGAAGTCCAGCCGGTCGGACACCCCCGCGGCCACCGCCTTCGGGGCGGGGAAGTCGTCCCGCGACTTCCGCACCCAGCAGTCGAGCGGGCTGCACTTGTCGAACGGCACCTTGCCGGTGACCATCATGTACAGGGTGGCGCCGAGCGCGTACACGTCGCTCCGCGCGTCCACGCTCTTGGCGTTGCGGAACTGCTCCGGGGCCATGAAGTGCGGGGTGCCCAGCCCGCGGCCGGTGCGGGTCAGGTTCTCGTCAGACTCCACGTCCCGTACCAGCCCCAGGTCGGTGATCTTGGCCGTCAGGTCGGGCGTGAGCAGGATGTTGTCCGGCTTCACGTCCCGGTGGATCAGCCCCTGTTTGTGCGCGCAGTGCAGCCCGTCGCACACCTGGCGGATGACGTGGACGGCGTCCGCCTCGCCCATCGCCCCGTCCCGGTCCACCTTCTCCCCGACCGTACACCCGTCCACGTACTCCATCACCAGGAACGGCGCGGGCGGGGTGCCGCAGTACTCGATCGCCTTCACCACGTTCGGGTGGTCGATGAGCGCCGCCGCCCGGAACTCCTGTTCGAACCGTTTGAGCAGCAACTGGTTCCGGGCCGTCTCCGGCGGCAGCACCTTGATCGCCACCACCGGCCCGCCCGCCTTGTGCCGGCCGCGGTACACCGCCCCCATCCCGCCTTCGGCAATCTTGCCGAGCAACTCGTACTGACCCAATTCGGGGGAGGGGGTGAGCGACCGGACGGACATGCGGGCACCAGAGGTCTGTCCGGGCGTGGTCCCTACGCCCGGCAAATTCTTCATAACGAACATAGTTCATGCGGCAGTCACAGACCGGAAAAAAGGGAACCGCCGCCAGAAATCGTCGGCCGGGGGTATGGCCCGGGCGTCCGACCTGTTACCATGGCGGGTGTGGCGGCGTCTCACCGGTCTGTCAGTTCCGGTGGCGCCACCTGTCCTCCCAATCTCCCGCCGTTTACCCGAACCGGGCGCTTGTCAAGGTCGGGGCTATCCGGCACAATCGACCCACGGGCCGCGCTTTCCCGGCAGTGAGGGACCGCCACACATGAGCACCCTGGGCAAAGTCCTTCTGTTCTTCAACCTGCTGGTGGCGGCCGGGGTGGCGTACTTCGCGTCCACCGCCTGGGCCAACCGCCAGCAGCACAACGTCGCCCAGGTGAAGCACGCCCTGGTGACGGACGGGTTCCCGCTGGAGGCGACCGGCACGGTCGACTGGAACAACGAGTCGGCGAAGGTGCCGTTCGCCCTCCGCACCGGCTCCGGGCGGGAGTCGGACGAGGTGCCGGTGAAGGTGCTCAAGGAGGTGTTCGCCGGGGCGAAGGGGGAGTACACCGCCGCCACCCCGCCGGCGTCCATCGCCGGCGACGTGAAGGAAGTGCAGAAGCAGTTCGAGTCGGCGGTGTCCGGGAAGATGGGCGACCCGCGGGCCGCCCTCCAGTTCCTGATCGGCGGGATCGCCCAGGACGGCCGGCTGGTGCCCGGCCCGCTCACCCTGCTGGCCGACGACTTCGAGGAGCGGGCGACGTTCCGCCGCTGGCTGAGCGAGGCCACCGCCAACCCGAACCAGGCCGGCAAGTTCGCCGACCTCGCCGCCAAGACGGTCACCCGCAAGTTCAACGAGGTGGTGCAGCCGTCCAACCCGGCCACCGCCGCCGCCCACCAGCAGGCGGTGCTGGACGCCCGCAAGGCGCGGGACGCCGCGTTCGACGAGTTCCAGAAGGCGGACGTGGTGCAGAAGCAGGCGAAGTTCAACGACCTGAACGCCGCCCAGGACAAGCTGGACGCGGCCCTCGCCGACCCGAACACCGCTTCGGCCACCGACGCCGAACGCCGCCGCCGGGCGGGCGGGCTGCTCGCCTTCCTGGACCCGTCCGCCCCGGCCCAGAAGCGGGCGGCGCTAGTGCTCGGGCTGAAGGGGTACGCCGCCGCCCTGTACGACCGGGTGGCCCGGCTGAAGGTGATGCCCGAGCGGTACGAGCGGGCGATCGAGGCCGAACTGTCCCAGTTCGTGGTGCGGTACGAGCAGCAGTTGACCGCCGCCAAGGACATCGACCGGCTGCTCACCCAGCAGCGGAGCAACCGCCTCGCCCTGGACGAGTCGGACGCCCACCTGGCGAAGATGAACGAGGCCCGGCGGACCCAGCGGGACACCGCCAAGGCGCAGGCGGACAAGTTCCAAGTGGACACCGACGCCCAGTCGACCAAGCTGGCCGGGTTCGAGCAGGAGGTGTTCCGGCTGCAGAAGCAGGTGGGCGCCCTGCTGAACGCCAACTTCGATCTGGAAGAGCAGTTGATCCAGGCCGAGCGCCGCAAAGCGGCGGGCAAGTGAGCCGCCCAACCCCCGACCGACCGTCCGCCGAGGGCCGTGCGTCATGATTACGAGTGTGGGCAAGCTGCTCGTCCTGCTGAACGCCTTCGTGGCCGTCGGCGTGCTGGCGTGGTCGCTGTCCGCGTACCTGAACCGCCAGAACCCGGAGGACGCGGCGGACGAGGCCGGGGAGAAGCTGACCGACAAGGTGAAGCGGCTGCAGGCGGAGGCGAACGTGGCCCAGACGGCCGTCGCCCCGGAACTCGCCGCGGTGGCCGCCGCCGAGGTGCGGCTGGCCGACATCCGCACCAAGATCGCCGCCCGGCTGAAGGAGGCCGAGACCGGCACTTTCTACGACATCTATGAGACCCGCTCGCAGGCCCCGGACCCGAACGACCCGACCGGCCTCACCCGCGTCCGCCGGGTGCTGTGGGGGCAACTGGACAAGAGCCGGCAGATTCTCGGCATCGACAAGACCCCGCTCAAGGGGGTGGAGGCGATGCAGAAGGAGCTGCAGGACGAGAGCTCCAAGATCCAGGCGAGTGTGAAGGGGATCGGCGAAAAGGTGGACGAGTCGAACCGGCTGAGCGACGAGATCCTGGCGCACGACACCCGCGCCGCCCGCCTGCGGCGGATCCTGGAGGCGCTCGTCGCCGAGACCGAGTACATGACTGACTTGCGGGTGAGCTGGGACGACCGCACCGCCACCCTCCAGCGGCGGAACCGCCAGCTCACCGAGCGACTCGGCCAGTTGGGGGCGAACAAGGCCGACACCGCCCCGCCGCCGGTCGCCGCCCTCACCCTCAACCCGACCCGCTAACACCCCGACTTCGACGCCGCACCCGCCGCGGAGGACCGACCGATGACCATTCTCGGCAAGATCATGGCGATCCTGGTGTTCTTCCTGTCCGTCGCCTGGCTGTACCTGACCGCCAACCTGTACGCCACCCGCGCCGAGTGGAAGAAGGCGTACACCGACGCCCGCAAGGACGCCGACCAGAGCCAGAAGCTGGCCGATGAGCGGATCCGGCAGCTCATCCTGGAGCGGCAGACGATCGACGCCCGCCAGCAGGCGGCGGACGACTCGGTGCGGGCCATCGCCAGCCAACTGGCCACCACCCAGAAGAAATACGAGGAACTGCTGGCCAGCAGCAACCGGATGGCCGACGCCACCGCCCAGCTCACCCCGACCATCAAGCAGTACGACACCGGCATCAAGAAGGTGCAGGACCAGGTGGACAAGCTGACCCAGGAGAACGCCACCCTGTCGGTCGCCCGTGACCAGTCGAAGATGGAAGCCCAGAAGGCCCAGAACGACCGGAGCGACGCCCTCCTGGACAAGAACACCCTGCTGAAAGCGAACGAGGACCTGGTGAACAAACTGCAGGCCGCACAGGACGCCGCCGGCGGGCGGGGCGGGGCGGCGGGCGGGGCGGTTTCGTTCCGCGGCGAGGTGACCGCCGCCGACGGGGACGTGCTGGCGTTCAACGGCGGGCTGAACGCCGGGGTGCGGGTCGGCCAGGTGTACCGGGTGAGCCGGAACGCGGCCCCGTTCTTCGTCGGGTACGTGACCGTCACCAAGGCCGACCCGCAGGCGGCCGCCGGCACGTTCACCCCGGCCGCCGGGCAGAAGGTGGCCGGCCAGTACGTGCCGAAGAAGGGCGACACCGTCGAATCCCAGTGACCTGCCCGACCGCGAAGCCGCTAGCGGCTTCGCCTTCTCACAGCCGGCCCCGCACCGGAGGTCTCCCGTGGCCAAGAAGAAGAAGAAGCCGTCGGACGACGACGAAAAGCCGGGCAAGAAGAAGGGCCGCGGCCGCGCCGACGACGATGAGGACGAGGACGAGGACGAAGAGGTCGACGACTACGCCGCGGACGGCACGGACGAGGAGGAACTCGCCCGCCCGCGGAACGACATCTACGTCGGGCTGGGCCTGATCACCCTGCTGGCGCTGCTCACCGCCGCGGTCGTCCTGTACATGGACGCCGACCACTACGCGAAGCCGCCGCAGCAGGTGACGGTGAGCATGGGCGAGTTGAGACTGGCCCCCCGCGGGCAGTAACTGAAGTCGGTGCCGCCATCCGGGCGGAACCTGGGAGCGCGGACGTCCCG
>CANJKY010000141.1 GCA_947474875.1 Gemmataceae bacterium | reverse complement strand
GCGGCTAACCAAAGGCGCGGTCACTTCTTCGGCACCAGCTTCTTCACCCGGTACTCCTTGCCCTTGTCCTCCAGCCACGCGGCGTACGCCTTCTTGTACTCCTCGACGGCGTTCCCCCCCGGCTTCACCCCCGGCGGGGTCCAGCCGTCGCGTTGCGTCAGGGCCAGCCCGCGGAAGGCGGTGAACCCGTTCGGGCCGTTCGGCCCGTCGCCGTTTGTCCAGTCGGCGTCGGCCAGCGCCTTCAGCAACAGCTTGCTTTCCTCTTCCGGTAAGTCCTCGTTCTCCAACTGCCGCACGTTCGGCGGCGGGGTGCGGTAGCGGGTGAGCAGCACCACCGCCGCCAGCCCGCGGTCGGCCGGCTTGTCCGCCTTCAGCGCCGCCACCGGCTGCTTCAGCGTGGCGGTCGCCTTCGTCACCTCCGCCACCGCCGCCTTGAACTTCGCGTCCTTGCTGGCGATCGGCACCATGTTCCAGGGCATCAGGTGGAACCCCGCGGTCGGGTGCTTGGCGAGGAAAAACAGGTACTGCTCGCCCTCGGCCAGTTGTGGGCCGCCCGACTTCAGAAACCCGACCGTCACATGGGTGAGATTCTTCGTGCCCGTCAGCCCTTCCTCAATCTTCACTTTGGCGACGGTGAAGCTCGCCTGGCCGTCCACCACCGGCTCCTTTTCCACCGACACCACCTTGCCGACCATCACCACCTCGGCGGTGAGCATGCGGGCGAACGCCGGGATGGCGTCCGGGTTCGCCCCCGGAGCCGCGAGCGTAATGAACCCGCGGGGCTGCTTCGCCAGCACCACCGCCAGCCCGACGCCGAGCAGCACCACGCACGCGACCACCAGGGCGATTCCGTTGCGAACCATGACGGCCTCCGGGGAAGTGGGAACATGGTACGCCGGCGGGCGGCGGGGCGGTAGTCGGCACACCGGGCCTTCGTAGGGTGGGTCCGTCGGCGTCAGCCGACGAGACCCACGGGTGGGCGACGTGGGTCTCGGTCCTCACCGGACCGGACCCACCCTACTCAGTCTCGCCTTCCCGCCCCGCGGCCTCCTCTGCCGCCCGTGCGTCCGCAGCCTCGCCATTGGTGGCGAAATCCGCGTCTTTGATGTACAGCACGCCGTCGTCCCCGAGCAAACGGCGGAAGCACTCGAAGTGGCACCAGAATGCCTGCTCCCGCTGCTCCCGCCAGTCCCGGTCGGCGTTGCCTACGACCACGAGCCCGCACGGATCGAGACCGTGCCCGTGTGGCCCGGTGAACGGCATCGTGCCTTTGCAAATGCAGCAGAAATAACCCGGCGGCACTATGCGACCTCGGCTTGAGAGCTTCCCACCCCGAACGACCCCGTTGGGGTCGATGTGATGTTGCGATCCTGTCCCAGGGTGTCGTTCGCTCCGCTCACTCAACCCTGGGCTGGGGGAACGACCGCGTTGCGGTCGAGATCCCGGGTGGGTCGCGGCTACAAAAATGGCGACCCCTACTTCGCCACCCAGTATTGCAGCCGCACCTTCTCCCCCGGCTTGTCGTACCACTCGCGGTACAGCCGCAGCCGCTGTTCGGATCGGTCTTTCCCCCGCTGCCCGAACCACGGCCCGAGCCGCTCCCCCTTGGCTAGCCCGAGCCGCTCCACCGCCGCCACCCAGAACAGCCCGTCGTCCCGCTCCAACTTCTTCGGGTCGGCGTCGCGGAGCGCCTTCAGGATCAGGTCGCTCTCCTCCTTCGGCAGGTCCTCGGCGGTCAGCCCGTCCTTGTTGCCGGGGCAGTAGTTGTACGCCAGGCACAGGGCGGCGAAGACGCGGTCCTCGGCCGTCTCCGCCTTCAACGCCTTCACCGGTTCGGCCAGCACCGCCGCCACCTTCTTCACCACCTCCAGCGTGGCCGCGTCCTCCTTCTTCGCCGGATCGAGCGGCGGGCCGTACTTGAACTCGATGTAGAAATCCTGCGTCGGGTGCTTGTGCAAGAAGAGACAGAACACATCCCCCTTCTTCAGGTGGAGGCGGTATCCCACGTCCATGTCTGCCGGACCCGCGTCCGGGGGGAATCCGACTTTGATCGTCTTCAGCTTGCCGGCCCCGACCAGTGGCGTCTTCACCGTCACGTCGGCCAGGGTGTACGACCGGGTGATCTCCCCGCCGCTGCCGTTCGGCTCGGTCACGGCGACCGGTGCGCTCGCCACCTTCGTCACCTCGCCGACCAGCACCACCTGGGCCTCGGCGGCGCGGACGGCCGGTGGGGTCGGCGGCGGCGGGTTCTTGGCGAGCAGCGGGGACGCGACCAGCAGGACGACGAGCGGCGAGCGGAACACGAGCAACCCTCCGGGGGTGGGGACGACCACTGTACCCGGAGCGATCTGAACGGGGAACCGGCCGTTACACTCGGCCGGCGGGCCGGATACACTGAACCGGCACCTATCTCGCGGGTCGTGGTCATGCCGTCCGGGTTCAGTTGGATCGAGAAGCCGCGGCTGGCCGCGCTCGCCCGGCCGGAGTCGGCGGACGACCTCCGCTGGCTGCGGCAGACCGGCATCGACGTGCTCGTGACGTTGACCGAAGACCCGCTGCCGCGGGGGTGGGTGAACGACGCCGGGCTGATGGCCGTCCACATCCCGGTGGTGGACATGGCCGCCCCGACCGACCGACAACTGACGCTGGCGGTGGACGCCATCACCCGGTCGGTGGCGTCCGGCATGGGGGTGGCGGTGAACTGCACGGCCGGGAAGGGGCGGACGGGAACGGTGCTGGCGGCGTTCTTCGTCAGCCAGGGGATGACCCCGCGGGAGGCCATCCGGCGGGTGCGGGAGCTGCGGCCGGGGTCGGTGGAGACGGCCGAGCAGGAGGACGCGATCGCGGGGTGGGCGGAGAGGAGGAAGTGACTCTGAGAGTGGTAGGCACACTCCGTGTGCCGTGAACCAGAACGGCACACGGAGTGTGCCTACCACTCAAAGACGGCTACTCCTTCACCAGGTGCTCCACCAGCGCCTTCAGCTCCGCCTGCGACTGCTCGAAGTTCCGCCCGCCCTC
The DNA here is from genome assembly GCA_947474875.1 of Gemmataceae bacterium. Lineage (GTDB taxonomy): Bacteria > Planctomycetota > Planctomycetia > Gemmatales > Gemmataceae > JALHQU01. Next base: position 4,741 of record CANJKY010000141.1, on the reverse strand, counting down.
GTCGTGTTCGCCCACCATCCCGTCGAACGCCCCCCGCACCAGCCCCTTCTTGTCGATCACCAGCAGTTTCGTGCTGTGGTCGAACTCGTCGCCCGGCTTCGGGTTCTCCCGCTTCATGGCCGCGATGCGGAACCCCTTGTTCAGCAGCAGCCGCACGAACTTCTCCGGCCCGGTGAGGAACAGCCACTTCGTCTCGTCCGCCCCGTACACGGCGGCGTACTTCTTCAGGTCGTCCAGCTTGTCCCGCTCCGGGTCCACGGTGAACGTGACCAGCCGCAGGTCGTCGCGGTCGGCCAGCTTCAGCTCGGCTTGCAGCTTCCGCACGGTGCCGGTGACGGCCGGGCAGCCCTGGGTGCAACGGGTGAACACGAACGACGCGATCCACACCTTGCCGTCCAGATCCTCGTTCGAGACCTCCTTCCCGCTCCGCTCGGTGAGCACGAACACCGGGGCGGCCGGGTGGTGCGGCGGGTCGGCCGACGGGACCGGGTCGGTCGGCGGCGTCCGCTTCGGCAGCGGGATGAGGAACGCGCCGGCGACGGCGGCCACGCCGAGCAGCAGGAACGCCCACACCACCCAGTTCGGCGGGGCGCGGAAGGACGATTGGGGCGGGGTGGTGGCAGGGGTGCTCATCGCGGCCCTCGTGGTTTCGATCAACTTTTCCCGATCAATCTCACTCGCACTGTCCGCTGGCCGCACCCTTCACACGGTATCGACTGTCGCACTTTCCGGGGCGGCACGATGTTGGAGCTGGAACAGTTCGGGCAACACTGCGGGGTGTTCACCCGCTGTACGCGCTCCGGATGCTGGGCTTCCAACCTCCGCTGTGCCGAACGAGTCAGCTTGGCGTCCACCACACTTGCGATCCAGAGAAGCGCGATCGCCGTCAGCGAGAAACCCACCAGTCCAGAAAAGCACGCCACCGGGAGAGCATCTGCTTGCCACCACACCCAAATGCCAACCCCGGTTGATGCCGCCAAGCAGGCCAGCAGATGCGAGCATCCGACGCGACTGAGTGCGGCCAGCCGCCTCGTCTCGAACAGGTGGCCGCAATCGTGGCAGTAATACGGCTCAAGCTTCACCCACCGGTCGTCCACACGGTCCGGCGCCAGATGCCGTTTCACAACCTCCAGTGCTCGTCCCTCGCCGGGATGGTGCAGGACGAACAGGTGCGGGTCATCCGTGTGGGGGTGTTCGGTCGGGAACGGCTCGTCACAGTAAATCGCGTTACCACCGTCCGACGTGGGGACTCCGAGGTGTCCGCACGCGCTGCACTCGGATCGGAAAATGGCTGGCATGGCAGCCGCCGCATCACTGCTGGAAGTACCGCGGCAGCACGCCGTCGGCCACGAACAGGGCCATCACCGCCAGCAGGTACACCAGCGACCCGCGGAGGACACTGCGGGCGGTCGTCTTCGTGCGGGTGCGGGCGAACCGCACGCACCGGGCCAGGAACCACACCGCCGCCGGCAGCGAGCCGAGCAGGTACACCCACCCGGCGGCGCCCAGCGCGAACGGCAGGGCGGTGGTGAACACCAGCAGCAGGGCGGTGCCGGCGGTCGCCCAGCCGGTGACGCGGCCGTCGGCGTGGTCCACCACCGGCAGCATCCGCATCCCGCCGCGGGCGTAGTCGTCCTTGTGCATGAAGGCGATGCTGTAGAAGTGCGGCAGTTGCCACACGAACAGGATGGCGAACAGCGCCCAGCCGGGGGCGGCCATGCCTCCGGTGGCGGCACACCAGCCGATGACCGGCGGCAGGGCGCCGGGGACGGCCCCGACCACCGTGTTCCAGGTGGTGACGCTCTTGAGCGGGGTGTACACGCCGACGTACAGGACGGCGGTGAGGGCGGCGGCGACGGCCGCGGCCGGCGATGGCAGGGCGAGGTACAGGTAGCCGACGCCGAGCACGGCCAGGGTGAGGCCGAACACCAGCGCTTCCAAGTGGTGCATCCGCCCGGCGACCAGCGGGCGGTTGCGGGTGCGGTGCATGCGGGCGTCGGCCCGCCGCTCCAGCCAGCAGTTCAGAGCGCTCCCGCCGGCCGCCACCACCCCGGCCCCGACCAGCGTGTGAATCAACAGTTGCCAGTTCACGCTCGGGGCGGCGCCGAGCAGGTACCCGACGGCCACCGTCACCAGCGCCATGACCGCGATCTTCGGCTTGGCCAGGTCAGCGAAGTCGGCGAGTCGGCCGCGGACAACCTCCGACACCACGGGGGCGGGGCGGTCGAGCACGGCGGTGGTGGCTGGTGCGGACATAGGGTGATTGTAGGCACGGCCGCGGCCGTTCAGGAGGGTACGGTTTCCGGTTCGTACTGGCTGGCAGTCGGCTGGCGGTCGTCCCGGGTCGGGCCGACCGGCGGGGCCGGCAGCGGCGACCGCCAGGCGCGGAACGCCACGACCACGCTCGACGCCAGCACCATCGTGCCGATGAGCTGGTGCAGGGTGCGGATGAACCCGGCCGACACCGTCACCGGTCGCAGTTCCGGCGGCAGCAGGGCGTCCGGCCCGGCGGCGGCGAACTTGCCCATCCACGCCTCCACCCCGAGCAGGATCTGCACCCCGAGCAGGAGCAGCAGGTGGGCGGTGCCGAACCCGAGCAGCCGGCGGCCGTCCGCCGTCGCCCGCGCCCGCACCGCCAGCCACACCGCCAGCCCGAGGACGACGAACGCGGTGAGGAAGTGCAGCCGCTGCGTGAGCGGGGTCGGGGCGTGCCGCACCCACACCGCCCACACCAGTTGCACCAGCACCGCCGCCGGCAGGGCCAGGGCGAGCCACCGCAGCCGCGCCCGGTCGCTGTCGCCGAGGGTGTCGCCGGGCGTCCGCGGGCCGGCCAGGGCGGGCACCAGCACCATCAGGCTGAACACCACCTGGGCGAACACCCCGTGCGTGGCCGACAGCTCGATGCCGAGCGTACGGGTGACGCCGATGGACTGGTCGAGGAACACCCGGAACCCGCCGAGCAGCCCCTGGGTCATGACCGCGATCAGCAGCACCGCCGCCGCCGACCGCACCCACTTCCCCGACTGCCGGGAGAACAGGTGGGCGGCGGCGGCCAGCAGCATCAGCCCGGCCGTCACCGCCGTAGCCACCCCGGACGGGGTGGGGAACAGAAACTGGCCGGTCGCCTCCCGGGCCTTCTGGGCGGCCATCATCTGCCCGTGGAACCAGCCGTAGGCGGCGAGCAGGGCGATGATCGACAGCAGCCCGAACAGCCGGCTCCGTTTGTCCGGCCCGCTCAACCACGCGCCCACCGCCAGGGCGGTGGCCAGCAGCCCGGCCGTCCAGCCGGCGAACCGGTGGGTGTGTTCGAGCAGGAACCCGGTGTACTTCTCGTGGAAGTACTCGTGCCCGTTCACCACCAGGAACCACGGCTCGGTCGGCCACACCGGGTCGGCCATGCCGGCGCGGAACGAGGTGGTCAGCCCGCCGAGGGTGAGCAGCAGCACGGTACACAGCACCAGCGCCACCGCCAGCAGGCGGACGATCCGGGCGATCGGGCGTTCGGGGATGAGGGGGGTCATTTCTCGACCACGCTCCGCACGTCGTCGGGCAGCCGCAACGGGTACGGCAGCTCGCGGACGAAGTTCACCAGGTCGATCACCTCGGCGTCGGTCAGTACGGGTGAGCCGGGCATGTTCGCCGCCGCGATGCCGTGGCGGATTTGGCGGGCGGTGTCGGCCGCGTCCGCCCCCCATCGGCGGACGGGGTCGGTCAGGTTCCGCACGCCGTTCGGCAGACCCCACACATCGAACCGATACACGTTCCGGCTGTGGTAGCCCTCGTGACAGCTCAGGCAGCCGGCCGCGGTGAACAGGCGGAACCCGCGGCGGATCGACTCGTGGTACCCGGGCGTCGGCTCGGCCGGGCGGTCCGGCACGGCCGGCGGGGGCGGGACGGTGGCCTGAGCCGCTTCCCACTTCTTCAGCACGTCCGCCGTCAACCGGCGGGCGTCTGCCGTCAGGTCGGGGCTAGACTCGTCCGGGTCGGCCAGCAGTTTCAGCAGTTCCTGCTCTACCTCGCCGCGGACGCTCAGGTGAATCACCGACCCGACCAGCCCGCGGAGGTCGGCGTGCGGCACCACGCCGAACGCGATCATCGGCGTGCCCGGCACCCCGGCCTTCACCACCCGCAGCAGGTCGTCGAATCGCGGTCGGCCGGTGGCGTGCCCGGCGCCGGTGGCCAGTTTGAACCGGCCGGAGCGGTAGTCCCGCGGGTGCGGGTAGATGTACAACCCGCTCGCCCCGCGGCCGTCGCCGGCCATGCCGTGGCAGGTGGCGCACCGGACGCGGAACTGCCCGCTCGCCGCTTTTAGGGTGTCGGCATCCAGGGCCAGGGCGGCCAGCGACGCCGGGTCGCCCACCCCCACCTTCGGCTCGGCCGGGGTGCCGAACAGGTCGTCCAGCACGGCGGCCAGCTTCTGCTTCGTGTCGGCGGGCAGGGCGGACGGGTCGAGGATGACCCCGCCGCGGTCGGGCAGGGTCCGCAGGTACTCGTCGCGGGTGGTGCGGACGACCGCCTCGGTCGGGTGCTCGGGCGGAGCCTTCAGAACGAGTGGGTCCTGGCGGGCCGGGTACCGCCAGTGCGGGTCGTACGGGTCACCGGGTGTCGGCCCGCCGCACCCGAGCACGAGGGGGGCGAGGACAAACAGCAACAGCAGGCGGGAACGAGGCATTTCGGTCTTGGCGAACCGCGGGGGTGAACCCGCGGGTGTTTGTTTGCCCGGGGGTACACCCCCGCGGTT
>CANJKY010000140.1 GCA_947474875.1 Gemmataceae bacterium | reverse complement strand
GGGGCGAGCAGCAGCACGAACGGCGTCAACACCGATCGCGGCCGCACCTCCTGCTTGGTCAGGTGGTTGCTGAACTCCATCATCGCGCTGATGGCGGTGTTGAACCGCATTCCGTCGGTGTCTTCCGTTACCTTCTTGATGCATCGGTGCAGTTCGCGGAGAGTGTCCTTGTCCGGCACCACGTCCTGCACGGTGGCGTTCAACTTCACCGCGTCGCCGTCGTCGATCATCAGCCGCCACACCCGCCCCAGGAAGCGGTACACGCCCTCGACGCCCTTCATGTTCCAGGGTTTGGTCGCCTCCAGCGGCCCCATGAACATCTCGTACAGCCGCAGCGAGTCGGAGCCGTACTCCTTCACCACGTCGTCCGGGTTGATGACGTTACCGCGAGACTTGGACATCTTCTCGGCCTTGCCCGTCACCTCGATGTCGGTGCCCTTCACCACCGTCTTGCCCTTCACCTTCTCCACCATGTCTTCGCCAACGCTCAGCGCGTAGCTCTCCACCCCGCCTTCGTCCCCCTTGCGGGGTGTGGCGATGATTCTCAACTCGGCAAGCTTCTCCTTCTTCGCCTCGTATACCTTCGGTGAGACGTGGTACTCATACTCCCCCAGGATCATGCCCTGGTTGACCAGCTTGTGGAACGGCTCGGGGCAGTTCACGTACCCGCGGTCGAACAGCACCTTGTGCCAGAACCGGCTGTACAGCAGGTGCAGCACGGCGTGCTCCGCCCCGCCGACGTACAGGTCCACCGGCAGCCAGTGATTCAGCTTGCCGGCGTCGGCGAACGCCTGCGGTTTCCGCGGGTCGATGTAACGCAGGTAGTACAATCAACTGCCAGCCCACTGCGGCATGGTGTTCGTCTCGCGGCGGTACGTCTTGCCGTCGCGGCTCACCGTCAGCCAGTCGGTCGCCTTGGACAGCGGGCCGTCCGGCGAACCGGTCGGCTTGAAGTCGGCCATCTCCGGCAGAGTGACGGGCAGTTCCTCCACCGGCACCGTCCTCTTCGCCCCGGTGCGGTTGCCGTTCGCGTCCACCTCGTGAAGGATCGGGAACGGCTCGCCCCAGTACCGCTGCCGGCTGAACAGCCAGTCCCGCAGCTTGTAGTTGATGCGGCGGGCGCCGGTATGGTTTTCTTCCAGCCAGCCGATGATCTTCGCCTTCGCCGATTCCGTATCCAGGCCGTTCAGGAAGTCGGAGTTCATCGCGACGCCGTCGTCGGTGTACGCCGCCTTCAAGTCATTCAGCGTGCTGCCGGTCTCCTTCAGCCACTTCTCGTTGGGCGTGACGACGGTGATGATGGGCAGGTCGAACTGTTTGGCGAACTCGAAGTCGCGTTCGTCGTGCCCCGGTACGGCCATGATCGCCCCGGTGCCGTAGGTGGCGAGCACGTAGTCGGCGATCCACACCGGAATCTGCTCGTTGTTCACCGGGTTGACCGCGTAGCTGCCGGTGAACACGCCGGTCTTCTTCTTCGCTAGTTCCGTCCGCTCGAAGTCCGACTTCCGCGCCGCCGCCTCGCGGTACTCCTGCACCGCTTTCTTCTGCTCGGAGGTGGTGATCAATTCCACCAGTGGGTGCTCCGGGGCCAGCACCATGTAAGTGGCGCCGAACAGTGTGTCGGGTCGTGTGGTGAAGACCCGAATCACCGAGTCGTGTTCGGCCAGCTTGAAATCGACCTCCGCCCCCTCGCTCTTGCCGATCCAGTTCCGCTGCATTTGCTTGATGCTCTCGGACCAGTCCAGCGGGGTCAGGTCATCGATCAGTCGCTCGGCGTAGGCGGTGATCCGCATCAGCCACTGCTTCAGCGGCATCCGCACCACCGGGTAGTTACCCCGCTCGCTCTTACCGTCGATCACCTCCTCGTTCGCCAGCACCGTGCCCAGGTCGGCACACCAGTTCACCGGCACTTCGCTCTCGTAGGCCAACCGGTGCGCATCGACGTACTCCCGCACTGCCGCCTCGCCCTTCGCCTTCACCTCGGCGGGGATCGGCAGCTCGCTGATCGGCCGGCCCTTCTTCTGCTCCGGGTCGTACCACGTGTCGTAGATGGTCAGGAAGATCCACTGCGTCCACTTCACGTAGGCCGGGTCGGTGGTGTCGACCTCGCGGTCCCAGTCGTAGCTGAAGCCGAGCGATTTGATCTGCCGGCGGAAGGTGTTGATGTTGTTCTGCGTGTTGACGCTGGGGTGTTCGCCGGTGGCGATGGCGTGCTGCTCGGCCGGCAACCCGAAGGCATCCCACCCCATCGGGTGCAACACATGGAACCCGTTCATCCGCTTGAACCGGGCCAGGATGTCGGTGGCCGTGTACCCCTCCGGGTGGCCCACGTGCAGCCCGCTCCCGCTCGGGTACGGGAACATGTCCAGGATGTAATACTTCGGCTTGCCGGCCGCCTCCGGAGTGCCGGGGTCGGGAGTGCGGAACGTCTTGTTCGTTTCCCAGAACTGTTGCCAGCGGCGTTCGATGGCGGCGGGGTTGTAGCTCGGCATTGTGGCGAAACCCGGTCCCGTAAGAATCCGAACTGATGGCTTATCGACGGACGGACAGTGGGGAAAGGCGCCGGGTTCGGCGGTGGTCGCGAGGACATTGGCCGGCTGGCGAATAGCGTGACAACACCTCGAACCGGAGTCGCCGATGCCGATCGTCGTTCACCTCGGCCTGTTCGTCCTCGGGCTGATCATCCTGGGTGCCGGGGCGGAGTTATTTATCCGCGGGGCGGTGCGAGTGGCCCGCAAGTTCGGGGTCAGCCCGTTCGTCATCGGACTCACCCTGGTCGGGTTCGGCACCTCCGCCCCGGAACTGGTGGTGAACCTGTCGGCCGCGCTGAACGGCACCCCGGACATCGCCGTCGGCAACGTGGTCGGATCAAACATCGCCAACGTCGGGCTGATCCTCGGGGCGGCGGCCGTCCTGCGGACACTCACCGCCCACATGCGACTGCTGAAGGTTGAAACTCCACTGGTACTGGCGGTGTCGATCGCCGCCTGGGTGATGGCCCGCGATGGGGACATCGGCCGGTTGGACGGGGCGATCTTGCTCGCCGGGTTCGTCGGCACCATGACGTACATCGCCCTCACCGCCCGAAAAGAGCCACCCGAGGTGAAGGAGGAGTTGGGGAAGGCGGCACCGAAGCCGGAGCGCATGTGGGTGAGTCTAGTGTTCCTGATCGTCGGCCTGGCCGGCCTGGTGGGCGGCGGCGAGTTGATGGTGCGTTCGGCGGTGAACCTGGCCAAGACCTGGGTGATGAGCGAGGCGATGATCGGCCTCACCATCGTCGCGGTCGGCACCTCCCTGCCCGAGTTGGCGTCGAGCGTGGCCGCCGCCGCCCGCGGGCAGTCGGACATCGCCGTCGGCAACGTGGTCGGGTCGAACCTGTTCAACCTGCTGCTCATCCTCGGGGCGACTGCGACCGTCACCCCGCTGCCGGTGGACGCCGGCGTGCTGCGGTTCGACCTGCCGGCGATGGTTGGATTTGCGGTGTTACTCCTGCTTGTGCTGGTGAACGGGCTGAAGGTGTACCGGTGGGAGGGTACGATCCTGCTACTCGCCTACGCCGGGTTCATCGGCTGGGCGGTGGTGCGGAGCCAGGCGGGGTGAGAATTACCCCTGCTCCGCCCGCCGCGTGTCGTCGTCCAGATACCGCGCCCCCCACACCCATAGTGCCCCGCCGAGGACCACCATCGTCGACATGAGCAGGAACGCGGTGTGCAGGCTGGATGTATCGGCCACCAAGCCGATGAGCGGCGGGGAGATGACGTCGCCGAGCGCGTGGATGACGAGGATGTTGATGGCGAACGCGGTCGCCCGCACTTCGGACGTGACCACGTTCGCCACGATGGTGAACCCCGGGCCGACGTGCATGAACAGGCCGAACACGGTCAGGAACACGAACACCCAGCCGAGCGGGAACGGGGTGTACAGGAACGCCAGGTAGAACGGCAGCGCGGCCAGCGCCCCCAGGCCGATCACCCAGAAGTACGCCCCCCGCACCCCCCGCTTCCGGAGGTACTCGCCGAGCCACGCCCCGAACGCCGTCGCCGCCAACCCGCCGAGAACCACAATCGCCCCGAAGTAGGTGTTAATACTGCCGAGCGACGGCGACGACGGGGTGGTGGCGGTGGTGGCAGCCGTCTCGAAGTACAGCTTGCCGAGGTCGCCCGGCAACACGTCGGCGAGGTGGGTCTTCAGCCCGGCCAGGTCTCGCTCGACGCCGTCCGCCTTCGGACGCAGCGCCTCGACCACCTCCGCCGGCACCACACGCCGCTTCGACTCCTTCGGCGGGTTCGCCAGGGCCGTCAGGGTGTCGGCAGTGAGGGTGAACCGAGATTCCCGCTGGAACACGTAGTTCGGGATGTACGCCGCCACCCCTCCCAGGACGAACGTGACCGCCGTCATGCCGGCACAGCAGAGCACGAACGAGCGGTTCTTCGCCAGCAGCTTCAGCACGGCGACGTACCCCGGCGCGTCGTGCTGTTGGGCGACGGTGGTGGACCGCGGCAGTTCCTTCTTGGCGAAGCACCACACCCCGAGCAGCAGGCCGGAGAAGGTGATGAGGAACGCCGGCCGCCAGTCGTCGAACCAGTCGGCCACGTTGCCGCCGATGACGAACCCGAGCGCCGACCCGACCGGAATGGCCATGTTGAACATCGCCATCACGAACCCGCGACGGTCCGGCGGGAACACGTCGGCCAGCAGCGCCGACGACACCGGCCCGTAAGCCCCCTCCCCGACGCCGACCAGACAGCGGGTGGCGAACAGCACCCAGTACCCGGTGGCGAACCCGGAACACCCGCTCGCCAGGCTCCACACCGTCACGCCGAGGCCCAGAATCACCCAGCGGCGGTACCCGTGACCGTCCAGCCAGCCGACGAGCGGGGAGACAAGCATGTACGACACCAGGAACGCGCTGGTGAGCAGCCCGGACTTGAACTGGATGTCCGGGTCGGTCGGGCTGAAAATGGCGCCGTCCAGTTGCAGCCGCGGCAGCACCGCCGACAGCACCTGCCGGTCGATGTAGTTGAACAGGTTGATGGTCAGCAGCAGCGCGAGGGCGGCACGGGCGCCGGGCAGCGGGGCGGACGGGCCGGCGGTGGTGGAAGCGGGCGCGGGCATGAGCAGACCCGGAGCGGTGCGACCTGGAACGGTATAATCACCCCCGGCCGGAAAAAGAACTCACACCGCCGGCCGAATCTCACAGTACACCCCTACCACCCCGTCGCCATGCCGCTCGACGACGTGAGAACCCGACTGGTGAACGAGATTCACCTCCGCGGGTATGACGACAAGTACATCGACCGCAACGAGGAGCGGGAGATCCTCCAGATCGCCATCCAGCTCGGGGTGGCGGTGGAAACCGCCCGCACCGACCTGGCCGCGGTGTGCACCGCCGAAGGGTACATCCAGGAGACGGCGGTGGTGCGGGCGATGAGCGATCAGTTAGCGGCGATGGTCGGCAAGAGCGGGCGGGTGGACCGCGGCGCGTTCGAGCGGGTGCTGGCCGACGCGGTGCGGCGGGTGCAGGGGAAGAAGACCGACCGCGAGGTGAAGAAGATGCTGGTGACGGTGATGGAGGACACCGGCCAGAATCGGGTGAAGGCCGGCTGGTTCCGCAACTGGTACAAGGCGGTGAAGCGGGAGGTGGGGGTGGCGTGAACGGCGGCGAATCATTTCGGCTTGCAACCGTTTTTCGGTTCAGTTTACACTTCGAAATGTGATGCCTGGCGGGGCAAGACGCCCCGGCCCGTTCGACCACGGAGGGACCCCGCTGATGCCCGCCCGCGTACCCGCTTCGCCAGCCCGCCCGCTCATCGGCATCACCACCGACTTCTACGCCCCCAAGAACTCAGCCGCGTACCTGCGGCTGAACGCCGGGTACATCGACGCGGTGCTGGCGGCGAACGGGCTGCCGGTCATCCTGCCGGCGATGCGGAAGGACCACTTCGCCGAACTCGACCGCCTGCTCGACACCCTGTCCGGGGTGGTGATGGTGGGCGGGCTGGATCTGGACCCGCGGCGGAACGGCCAGCAACTGACCAGCGCCGTGCAGCCGATGCACCCGCGGCGGGAGGACGCCGACCGATACCTGATGGAGAAGGTGGCCGACCGCCGGCTGCCGCTGCTAGCCGTCGGGTCGAGCATGCAACTGCTGAACGTCCACTTCGGCGGTACCCTGTTCTTACACCTGCCAACGGACAACCCGAAAGCGATGCCGCACTTCGACCCGAGCGGCGGCCCGCACCGGCACATGGTGAACGTGGAGCCGAAGTCTACCCTGGAGGACATCTTCGGGTCGCCGGAACACCGGGTGAACAGCACCCACCACCAGGCGGTGAACCAGCTCGGCCGCAGCCTGCGGGTGGGAGCGAGAGCGCCGGACGGTGTGGTCGAGGCGATCGAGACGACCGACGAGACGTGGTTCTGTATCGGCACCCAGTGGCACCCGGAGGCGGAGACCGCGTCCGCCCTCGACCGCCAACTGTTCGACAACCTGATCGAGTGGGCGAATAAGTACGAGCCGAGCGAACTACTGGCGGTGGCGTAACTTCCAGCCGCGAGCCAAGGGCGCGCGCGTCCGGTTGCGCTCGCCGTTGGCTCGCGGCTACATCATTTCCGCGCGCGCGAGCACTACCGCCCCGTCGGCCGGCTCCGTCACCAACTTCACCGGCCCCGGCTGCACCCCTTCTGCCCATAATCCGGCCAGGAACTGCTCGCGGAACGGCTCACTGTTCGTGAGCAACCCGCCGGCCAGGGCCACCGGCAGCCCCATTTTCGGCAAGCCGTTCGCCGTCACCGCACCGACGGCGGTGCGGGCCAACTCCGTCGCTTCGGTCCGCACAATCTCCGCGGCGATCGCGTCCGTTCCGGCCAGTTCCAGCACCAGCGGAGCCAGCCCGGCGATGGCCGCTCGGTCCCACGGACCGCGGTACACGGCCGGGATGAAGTCCGGCGCGGCAGGCAGGCTCATCTTTTTCACCAAAGCGTCGATGAGCGCCGTTTTCGGCCCGATGCCGTCGAACGAACGGCATGCCGCCCGCAGGGCGGCCAAGGCGATGCGGTACGCGCTGCCCTCGTCGCCCAGTAGGTGCCCCCACCCGCCGCACCGCCCGATCTCGCCGGTCGGCTTCCTCACGAATGCGATGGATCCTGTGCCGGCGATGACGGCCAGCCCCCACCCGTCTGGCGTGCCGGCCGCCAGCAACAGGGTGGCGTCATTGGACACCGTCACGGTGTCGGCCACGTTCTCCCGCGCCGCCCAACCGTGGATCACGTCCAGCCCTTCTTGCCGGTCTACGCCGGCCAGCCCGAGACAGACCGCCGCTGTCTTCGCCCGCGGCAGGTTCGCCGCCTGGAACGCCCGGTCGATGCTCTGATTCAGCGCCTCCAGCGCGGCGGACACGCCAACCGACTGGATGTTCGACGGGCCGGAAACCCCGCGGCCGATCACCTCGCCGGTGTGCCGCACGGCCAGCAGGCAGACGGTGTTCGACCCGCCGCCATCGATGCCGAGCACCAAGTCCGACCGGACAGGCCGTTCATTCGTGCGGGCTGCCGTCACCTGCGACCGGCCGAACGCTGCCAGCGCCGGCTTGATCCGCCCGCCACACTCGGCCAGCTTCGCCCGAGCTTGAAAGCCATCCACCCCGGCGACGTGGGCGACGATCGCCGTCTTCACCTCCCCGCCGCACTGCGTCAGCAGTTTCTCCGCCACCGCCGCGTCCGCCCCGGTGACGGTGCGGACGATGCGGTTCGCCCGGGCCACCAGCTTGGTGTTCGTCGCCTTCAGGTCGACCATCAGGT
>CANJKY010000139.1 GCA_947474875.1 Gemmataceae bacterium | reverse complement strand
GGCCGGCTCACGCCGGCGGTTCCAGTCCCGAGCAGCCGTCGCTCACCGTCCTCGTCCGCTCCCTCGCCCAGCTCGACGCTGTCCTGCCGCTCAAGCCGGCGGTCGTGTACGCCGACTTTGAAGACCTGCGGCGGTACAAGGAGGCGGTGGCGAAGGCCCGCGCCGCCGGCGTGCCCATCGGCCTGGCGACCAACCGCATCTGGAAGCCGGGCGAGGACGGGTTCCAGGCCATCGTCGCCCGGGCCGAGCCGGACCTGGTGCTGGTGCGGAATCTGGCAGGCATCGAGTATTTCAAAGCCGAACTGCCCGGCACCCCGCTGGTCGGCGACTTCAGCCTGAACGTGGCGAACGACCTGACCGCCGGCCTGCTGCGGTCCGCCGGGCTGCTCCGCATGGTGCCCAGCTTCGACCTGAACTGGGGGCAGTTCGCCGCCCTCATGCGGCACGCCGACCCGACCATGTTCGAGCCGGTCGTCCACCAGCACATGCCCATGTTTCACATGGAGCACTGCGTGTTCGCCGCGTTCCTGAGTACCGGCAAGGACCACCGCGACTGCGGGCGGCCGTGCGACACCCACCGGGTGGAGTTGCGGGACCGGGTCGGGGCGCACTTCCCCGTCCACCCGGACACCGGCTGCCGGAACACGGTGTTCAACAGTGTGCCGCAGAGCGCCGCCGAGTACGTCGGACGGATGAAGCAGCTCGGGGTGCGGTGGTTCCGCATTGACCTACTGCGGGAGACGCCGGACGAAGTCGTGGCGCTGGTGGACCGCTACCGCCGGGTGATCGACGGCACCGACGACGGCAAGCAAACCTGGAAGCAGCTCAAGGCGGTGAACCAACTCGGCGTCACACGGGGAACGCTGCAGTTGACGTGAAGGCCGGCTCACTTCTCGAACAGTCGGTTCAGTTCGCCCTCGGTGAACGCCAGGTCGCACTTCTCGCCGGTGTCCTTCAGCACCCGCCCGGCGATCAGTGTGTTGATCGGGGCGAGCAGGTTGAAGTGGTTCGCCCCCCGCACCGGGAAGAACCGCATGTTCGGGTTGGTCGAGGCCTTCGCCATCTCCGTCAGCGAGTCGGTGTTGCCGCCGACGGTGCCCTCGAACACGAACGTGGGCACCCGGATGGTGTTCGCCCACCGGCCGGGCGAGCGGAGTTCCAACTCCTTCGGGTCGGAAAGGTCGCACGGCACGTACTGCGGGCCGTACCCGGCGACGTCGTCCACCGGGCCGAACGAGAACACCGCCCGAAACTTGTCCGACGACGCGGCCGCCAACAGCACTAGCGTCCCGCCGGTGCTGTGCCCACCCAGGTACACGCGGGCCGGATCGACGTAGGGCAACTTCCGCAGGTACTCGGCCGCGGCTAGCACGTCGTCCACCTCGCCCAGGAACCCCTCCCGCACCCCCGGGTTCTGGTTCCCGCCCCGCAGCGACGGGAACATCAACACCACGCCGGCCTTACGGAACTGCCCGGCCGTCTGGTCGTTCGCCGCCGGCCGATCGTTCCACACCTCGCCGATGGTGTTGCAGTCCCCGCCGGTGACCCAGACGATCGCCGGGTGCTTCTTCCCGTCCTGCGGGTCGGGGGTCAGGTATGCGGCCAGCCCGCCGGCCGGTGACTCGTACCGCACCACCCGGAACACCTTCGCCGGCGGCTGGTCGAGCGGTTCGTTCGCCGACTCGCGGCGAGCCAGCTTGGTCACGAACCCCTTGCGGGCGTCGGGCAGGGTGGCGGCGGTGATCGCCGGCTTCCGTTTCGGGGCGACGAACTTGAACCCCTTGAGGCCGTCGGTGTCCACGTAATCCACGGTCAGGCCGTCCGCCAGCATCCCCGCGGACTTGCGGTCCACCACGATCTGCACCCCGCCGGACTCGCCGAGCAGGTCGTCCACCGGGTTATAGGTCGATTCCAGATCCAGCTTTTGGTCCAGCGCCTCATCCACCCGCACCCGCAGGTACGGGTAGCCGTCCTCTTTCATCAGCCCCCGCACTTTCGCCGCCGCCGCCGGGGTGAGGGTGACGAGATTCCGCTTTTCCGGTTCGGCGGCCGCGGGGGGGCCGGTCGGCACCGGCACCTTGGCGGTCGGCGCCGACCGCGGACCGCACCCGACCGCGGCGAACAACAACAGAAACACGAGCGGGCGGGGCATGCTAGGTCTCGACAGGGATGAGAACGGACCACGAATCGCACGAATGAAAGAGGCCAGTCATCTCTATTCGTCTGATTCGTGGTTTATTTTTTCGCTGTATACCCACCCCGATCCCGCACCAGCTTGACGGTGTCGGCCTCGCTCAGCACGAACACGTCCGTCCGGCCGGGGTCGGCCACCTTCGCGTACACCTGCTTGCCGCTCGTGCCGCCCTCCTCGCCTCCCAGGTGCAGCGTCTTCGCCTCGCCGTTCGGCGACCGCACCACGATCACCCGGCTCGGCTTCTCCAGCCCGTACAGCTTCAGGTCGGCGTCCTTGTCGGCCACGAACCGTTCGGCCTTCAGCCCGGCCAGCGCCGCCAGCGTGTCCGTCACCTTCGCCGTGTCGATCGCCTCGTCCGGCTTGGCCGGATCGATCCACATCGGGCCGACCTTGCTGAACGCGAAGTTGGCCGAGCCGGCGCTCACCACCAGGCTCTGCACCTGGGCGGCATCCACCCCGGTCCACACCGCCTTCTTGCGGTACTCGTTCAGCAGCTTGCCGGTGAGGGCGGTGTCGAACACCGCCACCGCGTCGCCCTTCGCCACCTTGCCGAACGCCCGCTTGGTGTCGCCGTCGAACTTGCCCACCAGCACGCCCAGCACCTCCTTGTCGCCGTTGAAGAACGTCAGCTTGGCCTGCGGGGCGTCCAGGCCGAACGGCTTCAGGTCGGCCGGCTTCTCGGCGGCCAGTTCGTCCGCCCGCAACTTGGCGGCGGTGTTAATCAGGTCGTCCAGTTCGGCTTGCTCAGCGTCGGCGGCGGTCGGGGCGGTCATCTTCCAGGTGCCGTCCACCTTGGCGAACGTGGCGGTGCGGTCGCCGCGGGTGATGGTCACCTTGTCCGCGTCCACGAACGACGCCAGCGCCTTGTCTTTGAACTTGATCGGGTCGGCCAGCAGCTTGTTCGCCAGCGGGCCGGCCAGCACCTTCACCGGCCCGGCCTTGTCGACCCGCACGAACCGGTCGCCGTCCGGCTTGCCGTCGTCGGCCGGCTTGCCCACCTGCACCACCAGCGTCTTCGGCTTGTCCACACCCACGGTGAGGGTGAGTTCCGCCGCCGGCGCGTCCAGCCCGAACGCCTTCAGGTCGCCCGGTTCGAGGGCGGCCACCTTCACCGCCCGCAGACGGGAGAGCTGGTCGGCCAGGTCGTCGGCGGTGAGGGCGTCGGCCTTGAATTTGGTCGGCTTCACCACCTCCCAGCCGATCCCCTGGGCCAGTTCGAACTCGTCCTTCCCCTTCTTCCGCACCACGCCGGTGAGCTGCGTCGGGTCGAACGCCAGCAGGGTGCGGTCGGCCAGTTCCAGCTTGCCGCGGGCGAGTGCGGCGCCGCTCGCACCACTCACGACGCCGGCGGCCGGGCCGTCGTCCACCCGCACGTACCGCTCCCCGCTCGGCTCCTCCTTGCCCAGCTTGATCGTGTGCGTCTCCGGCTTGTCCCCGCCGGTGCTCACGGTGACGGTGAACGCCGGCTTGTCCAGGCCGTAGTCCGCCCACTTCACGTTCGGCCCGTAGGCGGCGAGGCGGACGACCGGCGGGTTGGCGGCGGTGAACACCAGGTTACCGACCGCTTGGCGGTCGGCGGTGAACCCGTCGGCCTTCCACTCGGTGTCTTTGTCGCCCTTCGTCAGCGTGACCGTGTCGGTGCCGGCCACCGTCACCTTCGTCAGCTTGGTCGGGTCGAGGGCGAGCAGGGTGCGGTCGAGCCAGCCGAGGGCCGGCTTGTCGGCGGCGGCAAAGGTGGCGTCCGGCAGCACGAACACCGCCGGGTTCGGGCCGTCGGCCAGTTTGGCGAACCGCCCGCTCTTGCCCGCCTCGCCGGTCGGCTTGCCGACCAGCAGGGTGCGGGTGACCGGCTGCTCGGTGCCGTCCGGCTTCTTCTCCTTGGCCGTCACGCTCAGTTTGAGCGCCGGCTGATCCAGCCCGTGTTTGGCCGGGTCTACCGTCAGCGACTCGTACTTGTCCACCTTGAGCGCGGCCACAGCGGATGCCAACTGAAGCACCTCGCCGGTGCCGGCGGGGGCGTCGAACGGCCCGCTCAGCTTCCACTTGTCCGCATCCCTGGTCAGCGTGTACTTCTCCCCGCCGCGTTCGACGCCCACCGCCGTCACCTGCTCCGGGGTGCCCGACCACAGTTGCAGCGGGAGCAGGTCGAGCGCACCCTTGTCGAGCGAATCCACCACCGCCTGCGGGACGGCGAACACCCCGCCGCCGTTCACCCGCGCGAACGCCTCCGGCTTGCCCGGCCGGGCGGCGCCGATCTCCAGCTTCTGCGACTTCGCGCCCGCATCGCCCTTGAACCCGAGGGTGAGGGTGAACCGCGGCTTGCCCAGCCCGTACTCGCCGTCGATCTTCGCCGCGGCCGGGGTGTCGTCCACATACTCGGCCGCCTCCAGCCCGCTCAGGTCGGCGGTCAGCTTACCCGCCTTCGCCGCGTCCGTGTCCGACGCCAGCGGCTTCGTCAGCTTCCAGGTCGTGCCGCCGCCCGGCTTGTCGGCCGACGCCAGCTCGAACGCCGACCCGTCCGCCTTCGTCACCGCCACCGCGTTGAGCGTCGCCTCGGCGGTGTCGAACAGCCGGCGGCTGCGGTACGCCAGCGGGCCGCGGTCGGCCAGTGGCACCACGGCGTCATCCACCAGGTTCACCCGCGGCCAGCCGGCCACGCTGACGGCCAGCTTCTTCGTGGCCGGGTTGCGGGCGGTGAACTGGAACGTGTACGTGCGGGCGGGTGGCGGGGTGTCGCCCTCCGTCACCTTCGCCTGGGCCGTGACGGTGACACCGAACCCGTCGGTCTTCGTGAACCCGGCGAGCGCGTCCGGCTTTGCCTCGTCCACCCGGTCGGCCGGGGTCTTGGCGTCCAGCTTGCCGAGCGCGTCGAGCAACTCCGTCACCTTGCCGGCCTCGGCCAGCCGGTCGCCGACGTACCAGCGGTCCTCGCGGTCGTCGTCCCGCAGGGCGAACGGGTTGCCCTTCCGCTTGGTCAGTTTCACCACCGTCGGGCCGGACTGGGCGTTCACCACCGCCACCGCCCCGACCACCGCCGCCGGCCCGTCCGTCGGCTTCGCCGGGATGGTGATCTCCACCGTCTGGGCTTCGTCGGCGGTGAACCGGGCGAGCGTCGCGTCCCGCAGGTCGTCCGGTTTGGCGAACAGGTCGGCGAACCTGTCCGCCTTCACCTCGAACACCAGCGGGTTGTTCTCGAACCTGGCGTAGTGCAGGTTGTCCTTCACCTCCCGCTCGGTGGGCATGGGGAACGGGCTGCCCGGCGGGGGCGGGACGGACTCCTTGCGGGTGATCGTGCGGGACACGCCGCCGATCTTGAGCGTCACCGCCGGGCCGTTCGCCGGCACCAGGGTGAGCGTCCGCTCCGGCTTGTCCAGCCCGGTGGCGGCGTCGGTGAGCGGCTTGTCGGAGGCCGGGAACCCGTCCGCCCACAGGTCGGGCACGGCGGCCAGCGCCGCCTTCAGCTTGGTCGGGTCGGCCCGGTCGCGGGCTGTCGTGCCGTCGCTGCGGTTCACCAGCAGTTCCCAGGCGTCGGCCATCTGGGTCGGGAACACGGTCGGCCCCCCAGTCGGCCGGTCCGGGTCGCGGCGGGGGGCCGGGTTCGGGGCGGTCCGCTTCAGGGTGAACGACCCGTCCGGGCCGGTGACCCGGACCTCCTTGATGCGGTCGCTCGGCACCGCCTGTACGGCGGTGCCCATCGCCGCCTCGTCGATGAACTTCAGCCGCGGGGCGTCCGGGAACAGTTGCCGGCGGCGGTACTCGTCCGGGCTGCGGGCGATCGTCTGGAACACGTCCGCCCCCACCCGCAGCACCTTGTCGGCGTTGTCCACCCGCACGAACGCCGCCCCGTCCTTCGCCTTGCCGAACACCAGCGTGGTGGTCTTGCCGTCGGCCTCGACTTTGGCGGTGTACGGCTTGTCCGCGTCGGCCAGCCCGAACGCCGCCGGGTCGTCGCCGAGCGGCTGCGGCTGGTACCGGGTTTTAAGCGACGTGACCGCCGCCACCAACTCGCCCACCTCCTTCTCCCGCACCGGCCACCCGCCCGGCTGGGTCCACTTGCCGGCGGTGTCACGGTCCAGGGTGAGGGCCGGCTGGCCGGGGCGGGTGAGTTCGAGCTTCCGCACCTTGTCCGCGGCGAGCGAATCGAGGACGGCGACGGACTCGGGCACCGGCGGCGGGGCGTGCCACAGGCCGATGGACGGCAGCACCCGGTCCGGGAACAGCAGCACCGCCCCGCCGGCGAGGACCAGGAGAAGCAACAGGAAGGTGATGAGCCAGCGCATGGGGGTCTATCTGGTAGGGTGGGTCCGGTCGCGCCAGCGAGCGTGACCCACGCGGGGGGAATCACCGTGGGTCACGGTCCCGTCACCGGGACCGGACCCACCCTACGGGCGCTTACCTCAGCCGCCGCAGCATCAGCGCCACCGTGCCCAGCACCGCCGCCAGTAGCGGCAGGCCGAGCCACGCGCCGAGCGACCAGTACGTCTGCCGCTTCTCGTCCAGCGGCACGCGGGGGAACCGCCACTGGTCGGCGGCGGGCACGGCCGTCGGCAGGCGGTCGTCGCGGCGGAGCTGCCAGTTGACGGTGTTCAGCAGCAGCGCCTCCTGGCCGGGTTCCAGCTTCGGCCCGTTGAACAGCCCGCCGTGGCCGAACACCGCCACCCGCACGGTCGGCCGGTTCGCCCCGCCGAGCAGTTCGCCCGGCGCCGCGGCCATCGCTAGGTCGCCAAGCGGCAGGCCGACGCCGAGCGGCCCGCCGGCGGCCACCGCCGCCGCGTACACGTTCGGGTTGAGCCACTCCGGCGGCACCGGCACCTCGGCCGCCACGCCCACCAGAAACTGCTGCTTCTTCTCCTCCTCGCGGGTGCCCTTCTTCGGGTCGTCCGGCTTGGTCGGCTCGAACTTGGGCACGTAGTTCCCTTCCACCAGCGGGCGGTCCTCGTTCCAGGCGTCGGCGGTGGTGTGCAGCAGTTCGGGCGAGTACGCCATCCGCGCCGCCACCGCCGGCGCCAGGTACAGCGGGCGGTACCCGCTCTGGCTGACGGTGATCGGCTTCCGCACCGACCGCCCGGTCTGGTCCACCGCCACGGCGATCGGGTTGGCCGGTTTGCCGCCGGCCGGGGTGAGGTCGAGTTGCAGCGGGGGCAGGTCAGGGGTGCCGCCGCCGAACGCGCTGGCCGTCCGCCGCTTCGCCATCTCCGCCTGCTCGACCGCGGTGATGACCGTCTGGCTGCCGGCCTCGATGCCCAGCCGGGCGAGCATCTTCTCCACCTCGTCGCCGGCCTCGTCGCCCGGCCGCACCCGCCCCACCTGGGTCGGGCCGAGGCCGAACAGCACCGGCTTGCCCGCCTTCAGGAACGCCCCGACCGCGTCCGTCTGCTCCTGCACCAGGTTGAACAGGCTGGGGGTGATGACGAACCGGCCGACCAAGTTGACGGTGGTCAGCCGCGGGACGATCAGCAGGTCGGCGTCGGCGACGACGGCGGCCAGCTTGGCCCGCACGTCGTTCGACCGGCGGTTGCCCAGCACCTTGTCGTCGGCCAGGTACTTCAGGTACACCGGCTCCTTCTCGGCCAGCCGCTTTTTCGCCTCCTCCGCCTCGCCCTGCCAGATCTCCAGGTTCGGCTGGAT
>CANJKY010000138.1 GCA_947474875.1 Gemmataceae bacterium | reverse complement strand
GGAGTTGGGCAGGGCGTACCGCTTGCCCTTGGTGCCGGCGGCCAGCAGCACCGCCGCCATGCTGGCCGCCGTGCCCATGCAGTACGTGTTGATCGGGCAGCCGACGAACTGCATGGCGTCGTAAATCGCCAGCCCGGCGGACAGCGACCCGCCCGGGCTGTTGATGTACATGTGGATGTCCGCCGTCTTCTTCTCGGTGGCCAGCCACAGCATCTTCTGGATGGTGATGTTCGACATCCAGTCGTTGATCTCGGCCACCCCCTGCGTCTCCGGGCTGCTGCCGATGAAGATGATGCGGTTCTCCAGCAGCAGGTCGGACAGGGTCATCGACCGCTGGCGGGTGTACCCGTTGGACATCACCGGGTTGAGCGGGCCGGGCAGGGTCGCCGCCGCCTGCGGCTCGAAGGGCAGGTGGAACATGGTGCCGCCTTTCGTCGGTAGCCCCGCCGGGCCGGGCGGGGAATGAAAGCGGGGGGCCGACGCCCCCCGTGCGAGTCAAACAGCGTCTGTGCTACTGTACGCGGGCGGTCAACGGCTGGCGCCGCCGGCTTTTGAGTGGTAGGCACACTCCGTGTGCTGTTCTTCGGATCAGAAACGGCACACGGAGTGTGCCTACCACTCAAAAGCCAAGCGGCGTTAGGCCGCCGGCGGTTCCAGCTCCTCGGTGGTGGCCGAGGCGTCGGCGGTGGCGACGCCCTCGTCCGCCTGCTCCTTCAGCGGGTTGAACGCGTAGTCGTCGTAGGTGGCGGTGGACAGGATCAGGTCGAGCGCCCGGCGTTCGAGCAGTTCGGTGGCCAGCGGCTCGATCAGGTCTTCCCGCTCCAGCCGCGCCCGCACCTTCCGCGCGCTCTCGTTCGTGCGGTCGGCGATGGCGTCGATCTCGGCCTCGATGTCCGCGTCCTCGATCTCCAGCTTCTCCACCTCGGCGATCTTCTGGAGGACGAAGTGCTCCTTCAGCGCCGCGGCGGTGCTGCGGATGGCGTCCTGCTCCAGCACCCGCTGGCGGCCGACGATCTGCTCGTCGCTCATGCCGCCGCTCCGCATCTCCATCACCCGCCGGGCGAGCGTCTTCCGCACCTGCCGCTTGAGCAGGTCCTGCGGCAGCTCCCAGTTGGCGTTCCCGGCCAGTTGCTTCAGCACCTCGGCCCGGGCCACGTTCCGCTGGGTGTACTCCAGGTACCGGTCCAGGCGGGTGCGGATCAGCTCGTCCAACTGCTCCGCGTTGCGGACGCCGAACTCGCCCAGCACCTCCGGGGTGAGTTCCGGCAGCCGCACCGACTTCACCTCCTTGATGGTGAACGCGGCAGATACCTTCTTGCCCCGCATGGCCTCGTTCTTCAGCTCGTGCGACAGGGTGATGTCGGCCGTCCGCACGTCGCCCGGTTTGGCCCCGACCATCGCCTGGCCGAACCCCTCGGCCACCCCGTCCTCCAGGGCCAGCTTCGGCTCCACCCGCAGGCGGACGTCGGCGACGGTGTTCAGCTCCTGATCGCCGTCCTTGATGACGATGTCCGTCTCCACCACGTCGTCCATCGCCACCGGCCCGTCCTTCGGCACCAGCGTGCCCATCGGCTCCAGGTACCGCTTCCGCTCCTTCGCCACGTCCGCGTCGGTGAACGTGTACACCGGCCGGCGGATCTTCAGGCTCTTGTAGTCGGGCAGGTCGAACTCCGGCCGCACCTCGATGTCGAACTCGTACACCAGCGGGGTGGTCTCGTCCTCGGGGATGATCACCCCGTGCGGGTCGAGTTCGGGCGGGGACAGCGGGGACAGCGACGCCTCGTCGGCCAGTTGTTCCAGGCTCGCCATCAGCACTTCCGTGCGGACCTCGGTGGCGACCTCCTTGTGGAACTTCTTCCGCACGATCTGCTTGGGCGCCTTGCCCGGGCGGAACCCGGGGATGTGCGCCGGCGTCTTCACCATCAGGTCGGAGAACTTCTCGTCGAACCGGGTGTTGATGGCCGCCCGGTCGATGGTCACCTTGACGTGCTTCTTGCACGGGCCGACGTTGGTGATCTCCACCGTCTGCGGCAGCTTGGCCGGGGTGTCCGGGGTGGCGGCGGCGTCGGTTTCGGGTTCGGCGACGGGGGTGGCGGTGTCGTCGGCCATCGGTGGCTCCTGCGATCTGTCCGGTCGGATCGGTCGTGCGGGAAAAACAGTCGGAGCCGGTAAGGTATCGGGACTGCTGGGTGTTGGCACCCCGCAAACCCGGTACATTCCGGCTCCGGCGGTCATTCAGCAGAGCGGGTGATGGGACTTGAACCCACGACAACCTCGTTGGCAACGAGGTACTCTACCACTGAGTTACACCCGCGTTCGGCATCCAACAAGTTAGGGGCGGGGTGAGGGGAATTCAAGAGGAAGTGGGCGCGGAATCTTGTCTTCGCCGCCTCGACGTACTCGCTCACATACCCGAACTTCGTCCCCTCGCCCTGGTGGTTGGTCACCTCGCCCTTGGCGGTCAGCTTCGCCCCGTGGTACCGCCCGGCTTTCGTGTCGAAGAACAGGCTGCCCTCCCACAGCACCGGCACGAGGGCCGGCATCACCGCCGAATCCGTCGGCGGGGACTTCAGGGTGGTGGCGAACCCGACCACCGCGTAGGCGTCCTTCATCCCCTGGAACGTGTACCGCTGGGTGCCGTCGAACGACTCGCCGGTGCCCACCGGCGGGGGCAGCTTGATGGCCACCGGCCGGCTCCACGTCGCGTCCTTCGTCGGCGCCCCGTCCGGCAGGATCAGGCGGAACGGCAGCTCCACCTGCAACCGGTCGGCCGCCACCGGGTTGTCCGACTTGGCCTCCACCAGCCGGCCCTGCGGGTCCACCTTCGCCGTCAGGATCGGCTTGCCCAGGAACGGCATCGCCTTGGCGTCGTCCGGGTTGGCCGAGTCCACCGTGCGGGTGATCGGCTTGTTCGTGCCGACCGTCTGCGTCACATCGTGCTTCATGGCGGCCACGCTCATCTCCAGGGTGGCGACGCCGGCCTTGTCCACCTCCTTCACCGTCCACGTCTTCGTGCTGTTCAGGGTGGTGACGGTCTTCACCGGGGTCGGCGTCTTCGCCTTCTCGTCCAGCGTCAGCTCGTCCACGGTGGTGGTCTGCTGCACCTTGTACGTGTGCGTCTGCCCGGCCTTCCAGGCGAACCGCAGCGGGGCGTCGGGCTGGGCGAGCAGCGGGGCGGCCAGGGCGAAAAGCGGGACGAGCGAGCGGAACACGGGGTACCCTCCGCGGGCGGGACGTTCGGCCCGCGGGCATAGCAGGATGGGGGGAGGAGGGGAAGGGGAAGCAGGTTTGAAGACCTCACCCCCCGGCCCCCTCTCCGAACCGGAGAGGGGGCCGGGGGGTGAGATTCTGGTTTCCGCCTTCCCCTTGACTTGCTCGCCGCCACCGGGCATAGCCGCGGGTGGAGCCGACCGGAATCGGCCCGGTCGTGGGGGCGACTCGATGAGCTGGCGAATCCGGGGGGCGGTGGCCGCGGCGGGGGCGTTCGCCCTGTTCGCCGGCGGGTGCGCCAGTATCCCCCCGTTAGACAACCCGGTGACGGTGCGGCCGGGGGTGACGGTGGACAACCCGACCCCGACCACCGACGCGGCCACCCCGGAGGGGTACGCCGAGGTGTACGAGCGGGTGCTGGACGCGATGGACGACTATTTCGACATCGTGCCCGGCTCGCGGTACGCCGGGGTGGTGCGGACGTACCCGCGGATCGCCCCGGGGTACGAACAGCCGTGGAAGCCGGGCAGCCCGAGCAGCTACGAGCGGTGGCTGGCCACCTTCCAGACCATCCGGCACACGGCGGTGGCCCGCATCGAGGCCGGCGAGGGGGGCGGGTTCCGGGTGTACGTCGAGGTGTACAAGGAGCAGGAGAACCTGGGGTCGCCGATCCTGGCGGCGAGCGGGGCGGCGGCGTTCCAGAACGCGGCGGCGCTCAGCCGACAGGCGGAGCTGGTGGGCGGGCCGTCGGCCACCGGCGGGCTGTGGTTCGCGGCCGGGGCGGCCCCGCACCGGGACTTCGCGTTCGAGCAGGCGATCCTGCGGAAGATCCAGCGGCCGGCGACGCTGAAGTGATTTGGACCGCGGGCGTCCCGCCCGCAGCGGGCGGGACGCCCGCGGTCCAAGTTCAGTACGCCACCCGGTTGCGGCCGGCGTTCTTCGCCTGGTACAGCTTCTGGTCGGCGGCGTCGAGCAGTTCGGTCGGGCCGGCCACGTCCGCCGAACTCACCGCCACCCCGACGCTCACCGTCACCGGGATGACCTCGCCCTCGTACTCGAACCGGTGCCCCTCGACCGCCTCCCGCAGCCGCTCGCCGGCCGCCACCCCCGCCTCCACGCTCGTCTCCGGCAGCACGATGGCGAACTCCTCCCCGCCGTACCGGGCGAGCAGCTCGTCCTTCCGCACCACCCCCTTGAGCAGGGCGGCCAGTTGCCGTAGCACGGTGTCCCCGGCCAGGTGCCCGTGGGTGTCGTTGATCCGCTTGAACCGGTCGATGTCGAACAGGGCGAGGGCGAGCGGGCGGTCGTACCGGTGGGCGCGGGCCAGCTCGCGGTCCAGGAACTCGGTCAGGTACCGGCGGTTGTGGACGCCGGTGAGCGCGTCCAGCACGGTCAGCCGGTAGATCTCCTCGTGGTACTCGGCCTCCAGGTTGCCGCCGGCCAGGAACCGGTAGATGCAGTTGCCGATCCGCAGGTAGTCGCCGTCCGCCAGCCGGGTCACCTTGTGCGGCAGGTTGTTCACGAACGTGCCGTTGGTGCTGCCCAGGTCCACCGCGTAGTACCCGTCCTCCCGGCACTCGATGCGGGCGTGGGCGCGGGACACGGACGCGTCGGTGTTGCGGATGTGGCAGTCGTCGGTGCGGCCGATCACCGCCCCGGCCTGGCGGAGGACGTACCGCTCGCCCATGTGCGGGCCGGTCGGGTAGATGTACACCAGGCAGGCGTCGGACACCTGCGCCGGCAGCGGGGTGAGGGCCCGGGCCGTCTTGTACGTCTGGTACGGGTCGAGGGCGGAGGGGGCGTGCGGGGTCATGGGCGCGACATGAAGGCGGCGGGGCGAGGGCCCCGCCCTGTTGTCCGGTCCGCGGTCACAGGTACACGGGCGACGTCGACGACGGGGTGGGCGGGGAGGTCGGCGGCGGGGGCGAGGTGGGCGGGCTGGTCGGGTCGGCCGGCGGGATGGCGAAGTTCATCAGCGCGGCCAACCCGGTGCCGATGCCGGCCGGGTTCTCCCGCTCCTCCAGCCGGAGCAGGAACAGGGGCGAGTGGATCATCGTGGGCTCCGTCAGGTGGTGCGGACGGTTTCGGGGGCGATCGGCCGCCGGGCGTGCCGAATTCGCCGTGTGGTCTTGTAGCACCCGGTCGAACGGCGGGCGGCCGGATTTGCCACCTTTTCGCCGACTCAGGCGGGCGGGCAAAACGGGTGCGGTCGGGCCGCAACCGGCCGCCCGGTTGTACGCCGGCAGGGGGCGAATTCGGCCGCCGCCCGAAGTGTAAACGGTGTTAACTTCCGGAACACCCCGGCCGGGCGATTCCCCACGATTTTCAGGCATTCTCACGGGTGTGGCGTAGATTTCTCGGACTCGTCGGACCGCCCCGGACGCCGCAGAGCCGCCCATGACCGCCGCCCCCACCGCCCAGCAAGGTACGGTTCGCAACTTCATCCCCGCTTGCGGGCCGGCCGGGTCGAACGGCGTCCCGGCCACCCCCGCCGCCCGCCTCCAGACGGCGTTCCACAACATGCCCAGGGCGGGCGACGAGTTCGTCGGGTTCAAGCTGGTGAAGGAACTCGGCCGCGGGTCGTTCGGGCGGGTGTTCCTGGCCGCCCAGAAGGAGCTGGGCGGGCGACCGGTGGCGCTCAAGGTGTCGGCCGACCTGACCGGCGAGTCCCGCACCCTGGCCCGCCTGCAGCACACCAACATCGTGCCCGTGTACTCGGTCCACCAGGACGGGGTGCTGCAGGCGGTGTGCATGCCGTACTTCGGCCGCACCACCCTGGCCGACGTGATCAACCGCTGCCGGTCCGCCCCGACCCTGCCGGCCACCGGCCTGGACCTGGTGAACACGCTGAAAGGGGATAGGCAGGCCACCCGGCCGAACTCGCACCCGGACACCGGCCGCAACCCGGACTCCGCGCTGCCGCCGGACGAGCCGGACACCCGCACCGACGCGGTGTTCGCCCGGCTGGCCCGGATGAGCTACCCGGAGGCGGTGTGCTGGCTGGTCGAGCGGGTGGCGGACGGGCTGGCGCACGCGCACGAGCGGGGCATCCTGCACCGCGACATCAAGCCGGCGAACGTGCTACTCACCGACGACGGCCAGCCGATGCTGCTCGACTTCGGGGTGGCGGAGGAACTGGCCGCGCGGGCGACGGCGGCCGGCGGGCGGGTGGGCGGCACCATCCCGTACATGGCCCCCGAGCACCTGGAGGAGGTGCGGGGCGACGGGCCGGCGGTGGACCACCGGAGCGACATCTACTCGCTCGGGGTGGTGCTGTTCGAGATGCTCACCGGCCGGCACCCGTTCCGCCAGCCGCCGGCCGACGCCGACCTGCACGCCGAACTGCCCGCGCTCGTCGCCGAGCGGCAGGCGTGGGTGCCGGACGTGCGGGGGCTGAACCCGGCGGTGCCGGCCGACCTGGAGGCGATCGTCCGCACGTGCGTGGCCGCCGACCCGGCTTGCCGGTACCAGTCGGCCGCCGACCTGCGGGATGACCTGGAGCGGCACCGGCGGAACGAGCCGCTGCGGGTGGCCCCGGAACCGGGCCTGGGCACGCGGGCGCGGAAGTGGATGCGGCGGCACCCGCGGGCGGCCGCCCAGTTGGCGGTGACCACCGGGGTGATCGCCGCACTCGTCCTCAGCCTGGGCACCATCGAGGCGTGGAAGCGGCTGGACGCCGAGCGGGCCGAGCGGGCCGAGCGGGACGAGGAGTACGCGCGGCAGCAGGCCGCGGCCCGCGCCGCCCGCACGTTCGCCGACTTCCAGGCCGAGTTCCGTCGCAGCAAGTATCTGCTCGCCGGGCAGGTACACAACCCGGCCACCCGCACCGCCGGTATCGCCCGGATGACCGCCGCCATCGACCGGTACCGCCCGACCGACCCGGACTGGCACCTCCGGCCGGCGGTGGCCGACCTGCCGGCCGACACCCGGACGGAGTTGCGGGTGGTACTGTCCGAGGCGTACCTGTTCCTCGCCCGCGGGGTGATGACCGCCGCCCCGGCCGACCCGGACAAACTGGCCGACGCCGCCCGGTACAACCGGCTGGCCGGAACCGTGCTCGACGGCCCGACCCCACGGGCGGTGCTCGTTCAGCGGGCCGATCTGCTTGCCCAGTTGAACGAGGCGGAGGCCGCCGCCGCGGCCGAACGGGTGGCGACCGGCACCCCGCTCGTCACCGCCGACGACCACTACCTCCAGGCGCACGAGTGGAGCGGGCAGGGGCGGTACGCCGACGCCATCCCGCTGTTCCAGAAGGCGGTGAAGCTGGACCCGACCCACTACTGGGCGCACTTCGGGCTGGGGTTCGCATACGCCCAGACCGGCCGCCCGGCTGACGCCCGCGGGTGCTACACCGCCGCCATCGCCCTGCGGCCGGAGTTCGTGTGGGCGTATCGCAACCGCGGGCTGGCCGCGCTGAACATGGCCGCGTTCGACGACGCCGTCGCCGACCTGGACAAGGTGGTGGACCTGGAGCCGGACTTCCTGCCCGCCCGCCTGGACCGGGCGCAGGCGCTGGACGGGGCAGGCAACCGGCGGGCCGCCCTGGCCGACCTGACCGCCATCTTGGACGAACCGGACACGGCCGGCTTGCACGTGCGGGCGTACCTGCTGCGG
>CANJKY010000137.1 GCA_947474875.1 Gemmataceae bacterium | reverse complement strand
CCCCGCCGTATTCATCCGTCAGTCGGTTACTTCTCGTACCAGTCCCGCGGGCTGCGGACGTACGGCTGGTTGGGGAACACCAGGGTGCCGGGCACCCCGTTCGGGTACGGGTTGAACCCGGCCCCCTGGCCGGCGCAGTTGCCGCCGAAGCAGCCGCCCTTGCCGCACCCGTCCTTGCCGCAGCCGAGGCCGAACTTGGACTTCAGCCCGCACGTGCCGCACTCGGTCGACTTCCAGAAGGCCAGCCGCTGGAGCAGCGGGTGCAGGCCGAACTTCTTGTTCCGCTCGCACTCCGCGCACCCTTCGGTGCCGAACAGCGGCTTGAGCGGGGCGGCGGACGAGGCGGTCGTGCCGCACCCGCTGCACCCGCCGCCCGCCACCTTGCCGACGATCGGGCCGTTCCCGTTCGCCGCCACCACGCCCATCAGCCCGACGGCCGCGATCGCCGCCAGCAGCATCCGTTTCATGTGTGCGCTCCTTCGCATGATCCCGTTCCGCACGGGTAGTCTGGTCCGCGACCTTGTCACGGTCGTCACGACCAGAATCGGCGAGGCGGGCGGGCGAATCGGGGGGAAATGGCGGCGGATCGGGGGGGGGGCGGCGGCCGGGGGCAGCAGGACGGGCCGATCCGGTCGAACCGACCCCGGCGGAATAACCGGCACAGGTTACCAGCCGGCCTCAGTACCGCACGTACAGGATGTACAGAAGCAGGCCGACGAACGTGACCACGGTGAACACCGCCCCGCCGGCCAGCAGCGACAGCCAGGCGGCCACCGGGTTGTCCGGGGCGGCGGCACGGGCCAGGTCGGCCCGCAGGTGCCGCTCGATCTCCTCCCGCTCCCGCGGGTGCGGGCACAGCAGCCGGACGGTGGCGTGCCGGGCGCCGTGGAACGGCACCAGTTGTACCAGTTTGCGGCTGTCCGCCCACACGTTCCCCGCGCGGACGGCGGTCAGCCCGGCCTGGGCGAGGGCGTACTCGACCGCCGCCTCGGCCGTGCTGGTGTCCACGTTGTACACCGCCAGCGTCCGCCCCCGCCCGCGGAACCCGGTCAGTACCGCCAGCCCGATCACGGCGAAATACCCGCCGAACAGCGCCATCCACCACATCCACTGGGTCTCGAACGTCGCCCGCAGCTTGTCGAACCCGTTCGCATGCCGCAGCGCCTCGAACAGCTCCGGGAACAGCTGCGGGTGGTTCCGCACCAGCCCGAGCAGGATCGACCCGCCGACCAGCAGGAACCCGGACAGGGCGGCCAGCACCCGGACGAAGTCCCACCCGCCGCTCGTCACCACCGGCCGGTCGCGGCGGTTCACCGCCGCCAGCCAGCACAGGTACAGGGAGGCCGGGGCCAGGCAGAACAGCCCGCCGAAGCAGACGGCGATGACGGTGGACGGCTGCAACAAGGATGCGCTCGGTGCGGGTGGGGCTAGCGCTAGCTTATGTCACGATGCGGGCCGGGGTATATTGACCCCCATGCCACCGCTCATCCCCACCAACCTGATCACCGGCTTCCTCGGCGTCGGCAAGACGACGGCGGTGCTGGATTTGCTGCGTCGGAAAGACCCTCGCGAGAAGTGGGCGGTGCTGGTGAACGAGTACGGCAGCGTGTCCATCGACGACGCGTTCATTGAGGGCGAAGCGGCCGACGGGGTGAGCGTGCGGAGCGTGGCCGGCGGGTGTTTCTGCTGCACCACCGCCCCCATGCTGCCGGTGGCGCTGCACTTCCTGCTGCAAGACGTGCGGCCAGACCGCCTGCTCATCGAGACGTCCGGCCTCGGCCACCCGGCCCGGCTGGTGGACACGGTGCGGGCCGACTACGCCGACCGGCTGGAACTGAAGGCGACCGTCGGCATCGTCACCCCGAGTGACTTCGCCGCCCCCGGCATGACCGACTCGAACCCGGTGTTCCGCGACCAGGTGCAGATGAGCGACGTGCTGGTGCTGAACAAGGCGGACACGGCCACGCCGCAGTTGGTCCGTGACTTCCAGGCGTGGGCGAACGCCCTGTACCCGCCGAAGCTGCTGATCGCGGCGACTACGCACGGCCGGCTGGAGGAGGCGTGGTTGGATCTGAGCGGGCGGGATGAGGACCAGACTGTCTTCGCCGCGACCCCGGGGAGCGGTGGGAGCTCGGCCGCTCCCGGTGGTCGCGGCGAAGAGTCACCTCCCGCCGCCCGCGGCTGGGTCTTTCCCCCCGAAATCACCTTCGACGAACCCCGCCTGCTGGCCGTCCTCGGCTCGCGCCCCGAAATCACCCGGCTGAAGGGGGTGTTCCGCACCGGGAACGGCTGGATCACGGTCAACCGCCGTGACGCCGAGGTGAGCGTGAAACCGACGGCCTACCGGCGGGACAGCCGGGTGGAGGTGTTCGCCGTCGGTCTGCCAGGCGGGTGGGCCGGGTTCGAGGCGGAATTGCTCGCCTGCCGGGTCGAGTGACACTGGGAGCGCGGGCCTCTGGCCCGCATTCAATAGGCGGGCGGGACGCCCGCGGTCCAAGGGGGTCCGGTCGTCCGCCCTGTGCCCGACGTGCCGCCGGCGCCGGGCATGCCGGCCGGCCGTTTGCCGATTCGCACCGCCGGCCCGTTGCACCTCGGGTGTCAGACGCTAGAATTTGCCAAAATTTCCCACCCGTCCGTCCGTCCGGCACCCCGGTCGTGCGGACCGCACCGGGCGGAAAGGGCGTCAATGGAAAAGGGTATGTGTTACGCGGCGTTGGGTGCCGCCGCCCTGTTCGGCCTGATGTTCCTGCTGGACATGTTCATCAACTTCCCATTCGGCGGGGGGTCGTTCATCACGTTCGACATCTTCGGGCTGATCTGCGCCGGCATCGTCGGCTACCTGGGGTTCAACGCGCTGAAGGATCTGAAGTAGCCTCGTCCGCCGCCAACCGCCGCACCGCCGCGATCAGCCCGTCGGCCGTGTACACCTCCGCCTCTGCCGCCACCGGGAACCCGAGGCTCCGAATCACCCGCCCGGTCTCCGGGCTGATCGCCACCAGCTTCAACTCCCCTCGCTCCACCCGCCCCCGCATGGTGTCGTCGAACCGGGCCAGCAGCGCCCGGGCGGCGTTCGAGCTGCTCAGGGTGATGAACTCGATCTCCCCCCGTCGCAGTGCGGCGAACGCCTCGTCGTCCGGGTCCACCGCGTCCACCTGGTCGTAGGCCGTCACCTGCTCGACCGCCGCGATCTTCGCCAGTTCGACCGGCAGGTGGTCCCGCCCGCGGTTCGCCCGGGCCAGCAGCACCCGCTTCCCGGCCACGTGCCCCCGCAGCGATTCGACCAGTGCCTCGGCGATGAACGCGGTCGGCACCACGTCGGCGGTCAGGTGGTACTCCCGCAGGGCGGCGGCCGTCTTCGGGCCGATGGCGGCCAGCTTCACCCGGCCCAGATCTCGGAGGTCGCGGCCGAGGTGGGCCAGCCGGCGGACCACCGCGTGGACCCCGTTCGCGCTGGTGTACACCACCCAGTCGAACCCGCCGTCCGGCTGCCGGAGCTTGGCCAGCGCCGCGTCCAGCGGGGCGGGGTCGGCCGGCGGGCGGATGTCCAGCGTGGGCAGGCTGAACGGCACCGCCCCGAGCCGCTCGAACGCCCGCATCATCCCCTCCGCCTGGTGCCGCGGGCGGGTGACCAGCACCCGCCGGCCGAACAGCGGGCGGCCCTCGAACCACGACACCGGGTGGCGGTGGCGGGCGGCCTCGCCGATCAGAATCAACCCCGGCGCCTCCAGGCCGGCCGCCCGCCGCACCCCCTCCAACTCGGCCAGGGTGGTGGACACCGACCGCATCTGCCCGGTGGACGCCCGCTCGCAGATGACCGCCGGCGTGTCGGCCGGCTTGCCGTGCTTCACCAGTTCGGCCACGATCACCGGCAGCCGGGCCATGCCCATGTAGATGACCAGCAGGCCGGGGAAGCGGGCGAGCGCCGGCCAGTCCAGCTTGGTGCCCGGCTTGTTCGGCAGCTCGTGCCCGGTCACCAGGGCGACGGCGGAGGTGTGGTTGCGATGAGTGAGCGGCAGGTCCAGGAACGCGGCCACGGCCAGCGCGGCGGTCACCCCGGGGACGATCTCGTACGGCACGCCGGAGTCGCGGAGGGCCTCGGCTTCCTCCCCGCCGCGGCCGAACACCAGCGGGTCGCCGCCCTTCAGCCGCACCACCCGCTTGCCGGCCTTCGCCGCGTCCACCATCCGCCCGTAGATGAGCGGGTACCGGTCGCCGGGTTGGGTGGGCAGGTCGCGGACGCACACCGCCTCGGCCGCCGGGTTGGCGAAGTCGAGGATGCGGCGGGGGACGAGCTGGTCGTACAGGACGAGGTCGGCGGCGGCCAGCAGCTCGGCCGCCCGCAGGGTGAGCAGGCCGGGGTCGCCGGGGCCGGCGCCGACCAGGGCGACGAGCGGCTCGGAGGGGTCGTGAGGTGTCACGCGGGCATTTTACGGCGGGGCGGGGTGAAAGGCCGGCCCCCGGCGGTCACACCGCCACCTGCGCCTCGGCCTCGTCCTCGTCCGCGAACCACGGCTTGGGCGGGAACCAGTAGCAGACGAGGATGCCGAGCAGGTACAGGCCGAACATGGGCACGAACAGGTACATCATGGTCACCACGTCCGGGGTGGGGGTGATGACGGCCGAGAACACGGCCAGGGTGAACACCGCCGTCCGCCAGTAGCTCAGGTACACGTCGTAGGTGAGCAGCTTCAGCCGGCTGAGGAAGAACATGACCAGCGGGGTCTGGAACGACACCCCGAACACCACCGGCAGGATGAGGGCGAACCCGAGCCACTCGTTCATCCGCAGGTCCGGGTCCAGGTCGATCCAGTCGTTGAACCCGATGAGCGCCTTCACCGCCCCGGGCAGGACGATGAACTGGCACATGAGCGCGCCGGCCACGAACAGGCCGACG
Organism: Gemmataceae bacterium; assembly: GCA_947474875.1. Lineage (GTDB taxonomy): Bacteria > Planctomycetota > Planctomycetia > Gemmatales > Gemmataceae > JALHQU01. Next base: position 2,931 of record CANJKY010000137.1, on the reverse strand, counting down.
CTGGCCGGCAGGTACAGGTGGACGTACCGCCGCTCGTGCGGGTACAGGCCGGCGGCGATGAACGCCCAGAACTGGTAGAAGATGACCGGGCTGGCCAGCACCGCCCCGCACAGCAGCGACACCTTGAAGTACACCATGAACGCCTCCTGGGCGCTCTGCGTCTTCATGAACTGCCGGTTCTCCAGTAGGTTCTCCCCCTTCTGGTTCAGGTAGTTCAGGTGCTGCGGGTACGTCTCGATGGTCACGTCCAGGTGCGTCTGCTCCGAGTCCGCCCGCTTCAGCCCGAACGCCTTCTCGAACTCCTTCAGCGGGATGCGGACGGGCAGCGGCTCGGGCGCCCCCCGCAGCACCCGCTTCTCCTCTTCGGTCAGTTTGCTCAGGTCGCGGTCGTAGTCGTTGTACTTCTTCTGCACCCGCTCCAGTTCCGCCTGGTCCGGCCGCTCGGCCTGGAGGCGGATCCGCGCCCGCTCGTTCCGCCGGTCGTAGAACGCCCGCACCTGGGCCTCGGCCGGCTCGGTCAGCACCTTCATCATCGGCCGCCCGATGCCCAGGTTGGGCATGCCGATCTGCTCCCCGGCGTAGTCCAGGACGAACCCGATCATCATGCAGAAGCCGAGGCCATACAGGGCCTTGATGAGCCGCGACCGCAGCTCCTCGATGTGGTCGCCGAACGACATCCGCGAGTCGTCGAAGATGTCGTCCGGGTATTCGTGGCGGGGCACGGCGAACTCCGTGGCGCGGGGGGAGGTTCCCAACCACGCGGCGAAGGTGCCCGGTCGGTGGGAGGAGGGGAGGGCGGGTGTGCCGATATCTTAGAGGATGACCGGGCGGGACTCAAGTTGGTGAAACATCTTCGCCGCCCTGTTCGCCGTCGCCCACACGCAATCCCCGCTGTACTACTCGAACCAGAACCAGTACTTCCTGCACGGGGCGGCCCACGCCGGGGTGGGGGAACTGGCGGCCGACTGGCTGGCGAACACCGCCGACACGGTGCCGGTGTTCTCCGCGTTCGTCGCGTTCTGCCTGCGGTACGTCGGCACGTGGCCGTTCCACGCCGTGTTCTTCGCCGCCCTGATGGGGTACTTCCTGGCCCTGCGGTGGCTGGTGAAGAAGTTGCCGTTCGGCCCGACGACAGTGGGCGGCGAGGCGGCGTGGGCCGCGTTGCTCACCGTCACCCACGCCGGCATCGTGCGGTTCGCCAGCGACCGGCTGCTCGGGGCGGACTACCCGTGGTTCTTCCACTGCGGGCTGGCGAGCCAGTACGTGCTCGGGCCGGGGTTGCAGCCGTCGGTGATCGGGGTGCTGCTGGTGGCGGCGGTGGCGGCGTACCTGAACGAGCGGCCGGTGCTGGCGGCCGGGCTGGCGGCCGGAGCGAATCTGATCCACGCCACCTACCTGCTGCCGGCGGCGCTGCTCATCGTCGGATTCTTGGTTAACGAACTGATGCAACGGCAGTGGCGGACGGCGGCGGTGTCCGCGGGGCTGGCGGTGCTGCTGGTGCTACCGGTGGTGGTGTACGACTTCCGCACGTTCGCCCCGACCGACCCGGACACGTTCGCCGAGGCGCAGCGGATTCTGGCCGAGGTCCGCATCCCGCACCACACCCGCCCGGCCCGCTGGTTCGACTGGGTGGCCGGCGTGCAGGTGGTGTGGATGCTGCTCGGGCTGATCGCCGTCCGTCGCACCCGGTTGTTCGTGCCGCTGGCGGTGACGTACTCGCTGGTGGCGGTGGGTACGCTGGTGGTGGCGGCGACGAACCACCCGACGCTGTCGCTGCTGTTCCCGTGGCGGGTGACGGCGGTGCTGATGCCGGTCAGCACGGCGGTGCTGGCGGGGTGGCTCATAAATGTCGTGAATCGAGCACCCTTCTTGGACCGCGGGCGTCCCGCCCGCATTCCGAGCGGGCGGGACACCCGCGGGCCAAGCATCGTGGTTTCCCTCCTCGCCCTCAGCGGCATCGCGGTCATGGCCCTTGGCCTCGGCTACCGCGAACCCGAGGCCGAGAACATCGTCTTGGACTGCGTCGCCCGCACCCGCCAGCCCGGCGACCTGTACCTCGTGCCGGCCAAGTTTCCGAAGCCGTCCACGTCCCGCGGGGTGTATTCGAACACCTTCGTCCGCCCGCCGGACCCGAACAAGCCGGGTATCTTCGAGATTGCCCGCTTCCGCCTGGCTACCTACGCCCCGATCTTCGTCGATTTCAAATCCATCCCGTACCGGGACGACGAGGTGCTGGAGTGGCACCGGCGGGTGGGCCTGGCCGAGAAGTGGTTCGCGAACCCGGACTGGGACGCGACCGGGATCATCGACGAGGTCATCCGCGAGGGGATCACCCACGTCGTCGCCCCGACCGCCGTGCCGCTCAAGTCCGCCCGGCTGGAAGTGGCGGCCGAATGCGGGGCGTACCGGGTTTATCGCGTCATCCGGTGATACAATATCTCCCGTCCGAACCCCGGCCGCCGCCATGCCAGCCGTCACCAAAGAAACCCTCCGCGCGTTCCTGCACGACTCGCTGCCCGACGCCGAGGCGGCCGAGGTGGAGCGGCAGCTCCGCGACGACCCCAGGCTGCGGGCGGCGTTCGAGCAGGTGCGATTAGAAGAGGACCGGGGGGAGCATTCGGTCGGGGCGATCTGGCGGCGGGATCACGTGTCGTGCCCGTCGCGAGATCAGCTCGGCGGGTATCTGCTGCAAGCCCTCGACCAGGAGTTGATCGACTACCTGGAGTTCCACCTGACGGTGGTCGGGTGCTCGTTCTGCTCGGCCAACCTGGACGACCTGAAGCAGAAGCAGGCGGAGGCGGCGGCCGCCACCAAGACGCGGCGGAAGAAGATCGTCAACTCGTCCGCCGGGGTGCTGCGGGACGCGACCCGGCCGGCGTGATTTCATGTAGCCGCGACCCAACGGGGAGCGCGTCGGACGCGCTCCCCGTT
>CANJKY010000136.1 GCA_947474875.1 Gemmataceae bacterium | reverse complement strand
CCGTCGTAGCACACCATCAGGCCGACCTTGCCGAATTTGGTGTCGAACACCGGGTAGTCCGAGCCTGGGGCGACGCCCGCCTCCACCTCGGCGTGCGGCAGGCACACCTTGCGGTACTTGCCGACCAGTTTGCCGTCCGGCCCGAGCAGCACCGCCGTGTTGAACACGAGGGGTTGCTCCCGCTCGTACACGCTGAGCACGATGTGCGTGGAATGCTTCTTCGCCAGTTCGCCGAAGTAGTCGGTCGTCGGGCCGGGCACCGGCTCGGCCACCTCGTGCGGCTTCTTCCCCGTGTTCACGTACGGAACCGTCTCGCCGAGCACCACCAGGTCGGCCTTCCGCTTGGCGGCGTCGGCGACGAGTGGGGCGTACTCCTCACAGTTGGCCTTCGGCGACTTCCCACTCGGCTTAAAGTGAACGGTGGCGAGTCGCACCGTCCGCGGCGACGGGGCGTCCGTCTTGGCGAGTTCGACGTTCGCCCACTCGACCCGCCCGCCCGGTGCCCACTGGAGGTGCAACTCAACCACCGCCTTCGTCGCCTTCGGCGGCACGCGGTACACGCCTGCCACGGACGTCCACCCATCGGCGTCGGACGCCCCGTCGAGCGGGTGCTCCGGTTCGGCCGACGGCGTGTGTGCCAACTCCTTCACGCGTGCATCGGGCACAGCGGCCGGCACCATCTTGCCGGCGTCATCGGCCCACCGCACCCTCGCGAGGCAACTCCGCCTCGGGTCGGCCACATTCCGCGTCTTGCGAACGGCGCCGAACCGCACCCACTCTTCACCCTTCACCGGGAACTCCTTCTCCACCCAACCCTGAAGTCCCGCCCGCTGGTCGTGGGTGATGACGATCGCCCCGGCCCGCTTCGGCCCACCGGTCGGGGCGTAGGCGAACGCCGGGCGAATCTCGTCCCGCGGGGAGTGGGCCGACCAACCGGGCGGCAGGTCATCCGGTCTGGGGGTCCGTGCGGACTGATCGGCCCGGCCGGGACCGACGAGGGTTGAGGCGGCGAGGGCGAGCAGTAATGAACGGGCTGGGGCACGCATGGCGTCTCCGGGCTGCCGGGGAAAGGCACTGGCGTCATATTTTCCGAGACGACCCCGGCGGGTGCGACCCGAATCTGGAACGACCGCCGGTCCGCGTCGGACGCACCGCAGAGGAGGGGTGGAGTCTGGGGTGCGATTGTGACGAAACGAATTCCAGTCCCGCCGGGCAAACGCCCCCCGTGCGTTCGTCAAGCAGAGGAACACGTACAGCGTGTGCTCCAACCAGCGGGGGTGGAGAAGATTTTCCCGTTCGAACAGGTCGGGCACGAAGTGCTGTGGGCGACCAGCGACTGCTTACCCGGCCAGAGTCTGGCGGCCAAGGACATGCTGTGCGCGCGGCGGAAAGAACGGATCGCCCGGCTGGACGTGGCGAAGACGGCCTGCCCGGTACCGGTCGCGTCCGACGGCCAGCATACCAGTACAAGTAACCGGCTGACTTGTTCCGGCGCAGGCAAAACAGTTCGGTCGTTTATCCGCAGGAGAAGTGAAGAAGGCGGCCAACTTCCTGGCGTTCACCAGGATGGCCGCCGTCAGGTTATGCTGTGGAGACACGGAACACACCGGGTACCACGTGCTGTCCACACGATTCCGAGCGACCTCAGTCCAGGGTCAGCGGCGACTGCGAGAACCGGCTGCCGGACTCCCGCCAGATGGCCGGCTCGATCGACCAGCGGACGGACCGCACCGACCCGTCGGCCAGCCCCACCTGCACCCCGTTCGAGTGCGGCCCGCCGAACTCGTGTAGCATCGACACCCCGCGCTGGTCCCGGACCGGCGGGCGGCCTGTGGACCGAGTCACGTCGTTATTAAGCCCAGTGTACAGGCACTCGTTATCGCCCGTGTCGATACCGGTGGCGTAACTGTCCGGTGATATATATTTCTCCCCCAACAGGATGGTGTTCGAGGCCCCGCGGGACAGGTTCAGGATGTTCACCCGCACGCGGCTGACCACAGGGCCGTCAAACACGGTCGGCGACTGGCTCAGGTGGGTCGCCCAATAGGCGGGCGAATCCCCGGCGGCGAGCGATGGTGGCCCCTGGTCCACCTCCGACAAACCGCTGCTTGATGTGCAGGCGGCGTAGTCCGACCGACCGAGGGAGGACGCGACCACCTCAGGGTAGGGGAAATAGCGGTAGTTGTAATAGTTCGGAAACTGGGCCACCGCTCGCCGGCTCGGGCAGGTGAAAACGGTGAGCGGGGTTTCTAGCAACCGCCTGTGACCGTCCGCCCCGCCGGCCGTCAGGTTCTGAACATTCGCCTGCTCCAAGTACGGCAGGATCGAGTACGTCCATCCACCCGGCTGCCGTTCGCCCACACCGCGGTCGGGCATACCCACCCAGAACCACCCCCAGCCTGCGCTCGGGAACCGGTCGTTCGCGTCGTGGCAGGTGTGCATCGCCAGGGTCAACTGTTTCAGGTTGTTCTGGCACTTCAGCCGGGAGGCGGCCTCGCGTGCCTTCTGAACGGCCGGAAGTAGGAGACCGATGAGGTTGGCGATGATGGCGATGACGACGAGCAGTTCGATCAGCGTGAACGCACGCCGGCCGACCGATCCGGGTCGGGACATGGGGCACCTCTGGGTAGCTAGCGCGGGAACAGATGCCGGCCCGTCCAGGGCACAGCAGTCTCAGTCTGAGTGGTCCGGTCGTCGGCTGAGAGGGGATACGTGGTGGTGGGGTCGCCCATACACCACGCCGGCCGTCGATCTGCTGTGTCTTTAGTTCCGAATCTTCCGGATGCGCCGACGAAGTTCCGGAACTTCGTCGGCGTTTCTGGCACCCCTTGCGGGAAATCCGACACCCGGTTCGCCGTCGGGCAAAACATCTCGACCGGCCTGAAAAACGAGGCGGCGGGGCGCAAACCCGGATGAACCGGCTCACGCCCCGCCACAGCTTTCATCCGCCTGCCGTCACACCTCGGTGTACCCCTTCGCCATCTTCTCGGCGATCAGTTTGTCCGCCTCCTGACCGGCCTTGTCGGCGGAGGCATACGTCTTCGTCTTCTCCTGACCTGAGGTGCCGATTTTCCCCCACCGGGTGGTTAGGCTGGTGTCGCTCACGCTCACCTCCCAGAACTTACTCGCCCCGGCTTCGGTGCACTCAAAGCGCCTGGCGCCGCCCACCGACATTGCCACGGCCCGCGCCGCGGCCGGTGGAGCCTTCGCCAGCGGGGCGGCCTCGGCCGGGGCGTCGATCCGCACGCCGACGAACACCGGGAACCGCGGCACCCCGTCGGCGGTCAACTCCTGGTACTTGAACGTGACGGTACTGCCGATCGGCGGCGGGGATTCTCGCTGCCGGTCCGAGAACCCGGTGCCGATGTTGAACGTCACCCCGGTCGGCAGCCTTGCCACCACCGCCCCGAGTCGCCCCTTGTGCCGCCCTTTGCCGGCTTCGTGCCCGACCACCACCGCCTCGGCGTCGTGGAACGTCTTCACCTTGAGCAGCGTGGCCGAGCGGGTGAACTCGTACTTCGACCCCGGCTTCCGCAGCATCAGTCCCTCGCCGCCCAGCGACTCGACTCGTTTCAGTTCGGCGATCAGGTGGTCCGGCCCCTCGCACTCCTCGTGGGTGTGCAGATACAGGTACTTGTTGCCCCACTTCGGCGTCACCTCGTTCAGCCACTCCACCCGCTTCTCGAACCCGCCGCGGGCTTGTGGGGCGTCGAACACCACGAACCGCACCTCCTTCCACACGTCCGCCTGGTCCTGCCGGCGGACGACGCTGACCGTCCGCTGGAACGCCTTGCGGGCGATCCACAACTCGCCGTCCAGGGGCATCGGCGGCAGGCCGGCGGTGAACCAGCTCGGGGCATGGAACAGGTTGTTCTTCCGCGACAGGAACTGCTTGCCGTCCCAGTACGCCCGCACCCCGTCCAGCTTCTCGCTCATCCACCACCCGGTCGGATCGAATTCGCCGTCCCAACTTTCGGCCAGCAGCAGCGGCAGGTCGGCGCCGTCCTCGGCCCCGTCCGGCTTCTGCGGTTTGGCCGGTAGCGCCCCGCCGATGCGGGCCTCCTCCGCCGCGTCGCCGCGATACTTCCGTAGGTGCTTGCACGTCCGCCGCTCGATGCCAACCGACTGGTTCCGCCACGCCGGGCACGAGCACGAGTACACGCCGCCGGTGTTCTTCAGCAGGTACGGCTTCGAGCCGGACCCCTGCATCTCGACCGTGTCGCCGTCCGGGATGTCGGGCATGGGAGAACCTCCGGGGAATGGAGGGGAGGGTATCCGCCGGCCGGCGTGGGTGCAATGTGCGGAGGGCGTACCCCACCCCCGGTTTCCGCTTCCTTTCCGCCGTCGCATCCGGCATCATGGGTGTCCCGCCATCGTCTCGGTCCGGAGACGCCTCTTGAAGTCTTGTCCGTCCCGTCGGGATATCCTCCGCGTCGGCTCCGCCGCCGCCCTCGGCCTCACCCTCCCGCGGTTGCTCCGCGCCGACTCGGGCAAGCCGAAGTCGTCAGCCGACCACTGCATCCTGCTGTTCCTGAACGGCGGGCCGAGCCACCATGACATGTGGGACTTGAAGCCGGCCGCGCCGGCCGAAATCCGCGGCGAGTTCAAGCCGATCCCGTCCAGTGTGCCCGGCCTGCAGGTGGGCGAACACCTGCCGCGGATGGCGAAGCTGATGCACCACGCCACGCTCGTCCGCAGCATGCACCACGGGGTGAACAACGCGCACGCGGCGGCGGTGTACTGCGGGATGACCGGCCACGACCGCGGCGAACTCGGCGGCGGGGCCAAGCCGGACGACCACCCGGCGATCGGGTCCGTGACGGGGATGCTCCGCCCGCCGGCCGGGAACGTGGTGCCGTATGTGTCCATGCCGTTCATCACCCAGGAAGGGGCCGGCGGGCCGCCGCAGCCGGGGTTCTTCGGCGGCTGGCTGGGCAAGCCCCGCGACCCGCTGTTCGTCACCCGCAACCCGAACGCCCCCGACTTCGCCCTGCCCGAACTGTCCCTGTCCGCCGACGTGGACCCCGGCCGGTTCGACGCCCGCAAGCAGATGGCGACGAAGCTCGGCACCAGCGCGTCCGCCAACCCGGACCGCACCCTGGCCGACATGGACGGGTTCCGGGCGAAGGCGTACGACCTGCTGACCGCCCAGACCACCCGCGAGGCGTTCCGGCTGGACAAGGAGCCGCCGAAGGTGCGGGACGCCTACGGGCGGAACGTGTACGGGCAGAGCGTGCTGCTCTGCCGCCGGCTGATCGAAGCCGGCACGCGGGTGACGTGCGTGTCGTGGGCGCCGGACGCCAACGCCACCTGGGACACGCACGGGAACAACTTCGGCAAGCTGAAGAACGAGTTGCTGCCGCAACTGGACGCGGCGTACTCGTCGCTCGTCACCGACCTGATCGACCGCGGGCTGTTCGAGCGGACGCTGGTGGTGGTGATGGGCGAGTTCGGCCGCACGCCGAAGATCAACGCCAACGCCGGCCGGGACCACTGGAACTTCTGCTACTCGCTCATGCTGGCCGGCGGCGGGGTGAAGGGCGGGTTCGTGTACGGGGCGAGCGACAAGATCGGGGCGCGACCGAACGCCAACCCGACCACCCCGGCGGACGTGATCGCCACCATCTACCAGGCGCTCGGCATCCCGCCGGACACCGAACTGCGGGACCGGCTGGACAGGCCGTACCTGGTGGTGCCGTGGGGCCAGCCGCTCGGCGAGGTGATGGCGTAACTACGCGAACGCCTTCAACTCATGCCCGCGGTCGAGCAGGAACCCCCGCACCGCCCGCACGAACTCCACCGCCCCCGGCGTGTCCCCGTGGACGCACACCGTCCGCACTTTCTGCTTGCCGATTAGCCACTCGACCTGCTCGACGGCTTCCTTTGGATCATGGATGAGGGCGTCTGACTCGGTGCGGGGGACGAGCGCCCCATCCGGCCGGTAGCGGCGGTCGGCGAACCCCTCAGGGATGAAGGAACATCCCCGCTCGATTGCCAGTCGCTCCAATACGGAACCCGGCAGCCCGACCAGCGGTAGCGTGAACCCGGCGATGGCGTCGAGCAGTCCGCCTGCAACCGCCGCATCCCGCATCGCCTGGTTGTACAGCGCCCCGTGCGGCTTGACGTACCGCACCGATTGCCCCGTCCGTCGCGCTGCCTCGGCGAACTGCACGAGTTGACCGCACACCAACTCGCAGAGCTGACTTCCCGGCAGGCTCATCTCCCGCCGCCCGAAGTGCTCCCGGTCCGCGTACCCCGGATGAGCGCCGACCACCACAGCATGCGTCTTCGCCAACTCCAGGGCCGCAGCGATGGTGTCGGGATCGCCGGCGTGGAACCCGCAACTGATGTTCGCCGACGTGATGAGCGGCATCATGTCGGCGTCGGTGCCGGCCCCTTCGCCCAGGTCGGCGTTCAGGTCGATGAGCATGATTTCGTAGGGTGGGCCGTTGGCCCACCGGTTCAGGTTGGTGGGCCGACGGCCCACCCTACATCAAACCACACTCCAGCACCCGCATCGTGCTGTCCGGCAGGGCGGGCACATCTCCCACTGCCGCCGGCAGCAGCAGCACGTCGCCCATTTCCACCCGCTCGCCGGCGATAGTCCCGCCGCCCTGAATGCACACCACCACCCGGCACTCGCCAGCGCAGCCAACGGTGAACGGCCGGTCGGCGTGGCGGTGGTGCAAACTGAAGTACCGGCACTTCACGAGTTGATCGCACTCGCCGTCCCGCACCGGTGTCGCCGGGGTGACCGGCCCGCGGGCGAAGTCCGTGCAGGCCAGCCCGTGTTCGACGTGCAGTTCGCGGGGCTTCCCGGTCTTCGCGTCCCCCCGCTCCCAGTCGTACAGCCGGAAGGTGATGTCGCTCGTCTGCTGCACCTCGAACAGCAGGATGTCCGCCCCGATGGCGTGGACGGTGCCGGCTTCCAGGAACACGCAGTCGCCGACCGTCGGGGTGAATGAGTGCAGCGCTTCCGGCACGGTGCCGATGGAGAGGGCGTCGCGGAAGTGGTCAGCCGTCGTACCCGCGTGCAGCCCGGCGTATATGGCGCTGGTGTCCGGGTCGGCGTCCAGGATCACCCACGCCTCCGTCTTGCCGCGGTGCCCCGGCCCCTTGAGTTTCACCGCCTGCTCGTCGTTCGGATGCACCTGGACGGACAGTTCTTGCTTGGCGTCGATGAACTTGAGCAGCAGCGGGAACCGGCCGTCGGGCGGAACATGCTTGCCGAACACGCCGACCGGGTCGGCGGCGATCACCTCGCGGAGCGTCTTCCCGGCGAGCGGACCGTTGGTCACGACGGACAGGTTCCCGTCCACGTCGGACAGCACCCACGCCTCGCCGACCGGATGATCCGACGGCGCCGGCCGGCGGACGAACTCCGGCAGCCGCCGCCCGCCCCACAGCATGGACTTGAAGATCGGCTCGAACCGCAGCGGGTACAGGGGCATGGCGTGGCAAGCGAGTTTCAGGAACTTCTCAGGAAGCATATCGCGCAAGGTTCCGGCTTCCGCTCGTTGCCCCGGTGTAGGCCGCGGAAAGATTCAAGTCGCGGCCCGAAACGACCGAAAGGAACGGCCCACCATGCGTCCGCTCACCAAGCTCCTCGCCGTCGCGGTCCTGTCCGGCACGGCGTTCGTCGCCACCTCCCAGGCTCAATACCCGACCGTCCGCCCGACTCTCCCCGCAGGGGTGAAGGTGGTGCCCACCTCCCCGCCGAGCGTCGGCCCGGTGACCCCGGGCGTCCTGCCGGGCGGATACTACCCGCCGCGGCCGTACCCAAACCCCGGCCCGTTCCCGCCGCCGGTGATCGACATCGACTACAAGGTGTTCT
>CANJKY010000135.1 GCA_947474875.1 Gemmataceae bacterium | reverse complement strand
GGAGTTCCCGCCGGCCGTGGTGTGCTACCGCAAGGGCACCCTGACCGACGAGGAGGTGACGCGGATTCGCACCGGGATGACGGCGGCGACCAAGACGGCGTCGGGAAAAATGCTGATGACCCTGTGGAACCTGAAGGGGTTCGATGAACCGCCGGCCGACTACCAGACGTCCCTGGACTCGATCCTCAAAGCATACCCGTGTCCGGCCGAGCCGGCGGTGACCGAAAAGTCGATCAAGGTGATGGCCCCCGGCGGCGGCAAATGACGACCATCCACCGGTTCGGTAGAATGCCATCTCCCCCGCTCCGGCGGGGGTTTTTCGTTGGCTGCGGTCTTCCTACCGACCTGCCGGTGCCCGGCCCGATCGGGTAGCGTTTCTATACTTCCGTCCATTGTCCGACAGAGGCGTGTGTTCATGGCGGGGTCCATCCAGACGGTGTCCATCGCGACCGAAGTGCGGGCCAGATTCCTGCGGTACGCCATGTCCGTCGTCACCGGGCGGGCGCTGCCGGACGTGCGGGACGGGCTGAAGCCGGTGCAGCGGCGGATCCTGTACGCCATGTACCAGGACCTGAACCTGACCGCCGACCGCAAGCAGTTGAAGTCGGCCAAGATCGCCGGCGAGGTGATGGGCAACTACCACCCGCACAGCGGGGAGGCCATCTACGACACCATGGTGCGGTTGGCCCAGGGCTGGGTGATGCGAGTGCCGCTGGTGGACGGGTACGGCAACTTCGGGTCGATCGACGGCGACCCGCCGGCGGCGCAACGATACACCGAGGCCAAGCTCACCCGCCCGGCCGAACTGCTGCTCACCGAACTCGACCAGGAGACGGTCGAGTTCAACCCGAACTACGACGGCACCCGCCGCGAGCCGGTGGTGCTGCCTGCCCAGTTCCCGAACCTGCTGGTGAACGGCACCGCCGGCATCGCCGTCGGCATGGCCACCAGCATCCCGCCGCACAACCTGGGCGAGGTGCTGCGGGCGTGCGTGTTCCTGATCGACAACCCGGACGCCAGCGTCGCCCAACTGCTCGACCGGGTGAAGGGGCCAGACTTCCCGCTCGGCGGCAAGATCCTGGCCGACCGCGCCACCCTGCGGGCCATCTACGAGACCGGCCGCGGCAGCATCAAGGTGCAGGGCGAGTGGAAGCTGGAAGACGTCGGCCGCGGGAAGCAGCAGATCGTTGTCACCTCCATCCCCTACGGCGTGGACAAGGGGCAACTGGAGAACGTGATCGGCGGGCTGATCGAGTCGAAGAAGGTGCCGCAGCTCACCGGCCAGAGCAACGAGAGCAACGAGAAGGAGGGCATGCGGATCGTGCTGGACATCAAGCCCGGCACCGACCCGAACGTGGTGATGGCGTACCTGTACAAGCACACCGAGCTGCAGCGGAGCGTGTCGTACAACGTCACCGCCCTGGTGCCGAGCGACGACGGGCGGACCATGCTGCCCAAGGACGGGTTGAGCCTGCGGGAACTGCTCCAGCACTTTCTCGACTTCCGGCTGGTCACGGTGCGGCGGCGGTTCGAGTACCAGTTGCGGGTGCTGAAGCGGCGGATTCACATCCTGGAAGGGTTCGCGGTCATCTTCAACGCCCTGGACAAGGCGATCAAGATCATCCGCACCAGCAGCGGCAAGCCGGACGCGGCGGCCAAGCTGATGAAGGAGTTCGCCCTGGACGTGGAGCAGGTGACGGCGATCCTGGACGCGCAGCTGTACAAGATCGCCCAGATGGAGATCCAGAAGATCCTGGAGGAGTTGGCCGAGAAGCAGGCGGAGGCGGCGCGGATCGAGGCGCTGCTCAAGTCGCAGAAGAAGCTGTGGGGGGTGATCCGCGGCGAGTTGGAGGCGCTGGCCGACTCCCCGCTGGCGGTGCGGCGGAAGACGCGGATGGCGTCCGACGAGGACGTGCTGGAGTTCGACGAGCAGGCGTACATCGTGAAGGAGAACGCGAACGTGGTGCTCACCCGCGACGGGTGGATCAAGCGGGTCGGGCGGCTGAACAGCGTGGAGAGTACGCGGGTGCGGGAGGGCGACGAGGTGATCGCGGTCGTGCCCGGCAGCACCCTGGACAACGTCATCCTGTTCGCCGACGACGGCACCGCGTACACGATGCGGATCAACGAGGTGCCGGCCAGCACCGGATACGGCGAGCCGGTGACCAAGTTCTTCAAGCTGGACGACGGGGTGAAGGTGATCGCCGCCGTGTCCACCGACCCGCGGTTCACCCCGGCCGACTGGGAGGCGAAGGGGAAAAACCCCGGCGGCCCGCTGCTGCTGGTCGGCACGTCGAACGGATTCGTGCTGCGGCTGGCGCTGACCGCGTACCGCACCGAATCGACCAAGGCCGGCCGGCGGTACGCCAAGCCGGACGACGGCGGCAAGGTGGTGCTGGTGCGGGTGGTGGGCGACGAGAGCGGGGTGATGCTGGCCAGCCGGCAGGGGCGGGTGTTGCACTTCCCGATCGACGAGGTGAACGTGCTGGCCGGGGTGGGCAAGGGCGTCATCGGCATCAAACTGGACGACGGCGACGCCTGCATCGGCGGCACGCTCGTCGGCACCGGCCGGTTCGAAAAGCTGGTGGTGGACACCGAAAGCGGGAAGACGCAGGACTTCGGCATCGGCGCTTACCCGCCGGTCGGCCGAGGCGGGAAGGGGGAGAAGCCCGGCGCCCGCACGAAGTTCGAGCGGGTGGTGCCGCCGGAGATCACGCTGGTGAACTGGGACGAGGTGGAGGGCAAGAAGCCGAGCAAGAACGGCACGCACCACGCGGAGTAAGCCTTGCCACTCGTGGACCTATTCCAAGACCAGGACTTTTGAGATCCGCATCCATGACCGCACTCGCACCCGCGAAAGCCTCGAAATACACCACCGACGAGATCACCGCCCTGGAAGGGCTGGAGCCGGTCCGCGTGCGGCCGGCCATGTACATCGGCGGGGTGGACGCCAAGGGCCTGCACCACCTGGTGTGGGAGATCGTGGACAACTGCGTGGACGAGTACCTGAACGGGTACGCCGACCACATCAGCGTGACGCTGCACAAGGGCGGCGACAGCGTCACCGTGGCCGACAACGGCCGCGGCATCCCGGTGGACACGCACCCGAAGTTCAAGATCTCCGGCCTGGAACTGGTGCTCACCAAGCTGCACGCCGGCGGCAAGTTCAACAACAAGGACACCAACTACTTCTACAGCGGCGGGCTGCACGGGGTGGGCGCCAGCGTGGTGAACGCCCTGTCGAAGAAGCTGGTCGCCACCGTGCGGAAGGACGGGCACGAGTACCAGCAGACGTTCTCGAAGGGCATCCCGCAGACCAAGCTGGAGAAGGTCGGGCCGTTCCGCGGGCACGGCACGGTCATCTTCTTCCAGCCGGACGACTCCATCTTCAAGACCACCAAGTTCGACGCCGAGACCATCCGCCACCGGCTGGAGGACATGTCGTACATCCACGCCGGGCTGAAGATCACGTTCAAGAACGAGGTCACCGGCGAGACGCTCGACCTGTCGCACCCGGAGGGCATCCCGCAGTTCCTGGCCAAGCTGGTGGCGGACGGGCAGAAGGCGCCGGTGACGGACGCGGTGTTCCACGTCAAGCGGGACACCGACGACCGGATGGAGGTGGCCCTCCAGTGGACGGAGTCCACCGAGGAGACCATCCGCAGCTACGTGAACGGCATCCGCACGCCGAACGGCGGCACGCACGAGAACGGGCTGAAGGCGGCCGTCCGCAAGGCGGTGAACAACTACATCGACACGCACGAGGAGGCGAAGCGGGGGGCGAAGGGGCTGAAGATCACCGCCGAGGACATCCGCGAGGGGATAGTCGCCGTCGTGTCCGTGTTCGTGCAGAACCCGGAGTTCGAGGGGCAGACCAAGCAGCGGCTGAACAACTCGGAGACGGACGCCAAGGTGGACGGGTTCGTGCGGGCGGCCCTGGAGACGTGGCTGAACGGCAACCGCAGCGTGGCCGACGCGGTGGTCGGGCGGATCATCCTGGCGGCCAAGGCCCGCGAGGCCAGCCGGGCGGCGGTGGAGGTCACGCGGAAGACGGCTGGCAGCCGCCGCACCTCCCTGCCCGGCAAGCTGGCCGACTGCAAGTCCCGCGAGTTGGACGACAGCGAGCTGTTCATCGTCGAAGGGGACTCGGCCGGCGGGAGTGCGAAGCAGGGGCGGAACAACACCTACCAGGCCATCCTGCCGCTGAGGGGCAAAATCCTGAACGGCGAGGACCTGCCGACGGTGAAGGTGCTCCAGAACCAGGAACTGGCCGACCTGACCAACGCCATCGGCACCGGGGCCGGCGACAAGTTCCGGTACGAGGGGCTGCGGTATGGTAAGATCATCCTGCTCATGGACGCCGACGCCGACGGCCACCACATCAGCACCCTGCTGCTCGATTTCTTCTTCCGCCACATGCCGGAGTTGGTCCGCAAGGGGCACGTGTACCTGGCCCAGCCGCCGCTGTACCGCATCGACATCGGCAAGGAGACGTTCTGGGCGCGGGACGACGAGCACAAGGAGGAGATCCTGGCGGCCAAGCGGGCGAACGCCAAGCCGGACATCACCCGGTTCAAGGGGCTGGGCGAGATGGACGCGAAGGTGCTGTTCCAGACGACGCTCGACCCGCGGAACCGGGTGCTGTTGAAGGTGGAGGTGGACAGCAACCTGGAGGCGAACGACGCCTTCCGCGAACTGCTCGGCAAGGAGGCGGACGCCCGCTACCGGTTCATCATGGAGAAGGCGGACCAGGCGGTGGCCGAGGACCTGGACGTGTGACGACAACGATTCACGACGATTCAGCCGGGGTCGGCCGCCCGTTGCCGCTGGCAGGGTGATCGACCCCGGTCCGTTTTTGGCCCGACGAATGCACGGCGAGCTACCGGTGTGTTACCATCTCGTTCTCACTCCCGGGTGCAGGTCATGAGAACGATCGGCGGGCTGTTCGCGTTAGCTGTGCTGGCACCCGCCGTCTGGGCCGGTGACACCTGGCCGGGGTGGCGGGGGCCGACCGGCCTCGGTCTGACCGACGAGAAGGATCTGCCGCTCACCTGGGGTGGGCCGAAGGGTGAGAACGTGTTGTGGAAAGCCCCGCTTCCCGGCACCACCGCCACGGGCAAGATCAAGCGGGACCACAACCAGTCCAGCCCGATCGTGTGGAAGGATCGGGTGTTCGTCACCGCCGCTTTCTGGCCGGACGGCGTCGCCCAGACCGAGTTCCCCGAACACCACGTCGCCTGTTACTCCGCCGCCGACGGCAAACAACTGTGGGATGTGACCGTTCCGCCCGGCCCGTGGCGGTTGAAGGACCTCCGCGGCGGGTACGCCGCCCCGACCCCGTGTACCGACGGCAAGCGGGTTTACGCCCTGTTCGGTTCGTCCGAGTTGGCCGCCCTCGACTTCGATGGCAAGCTGCTCTGGCGGAAGGAGATCACCCCGCACGCCTGGGATGTGTGCATCGGCACCAGCCCGGTGATCGTCGGAGATGTGGTCGTCGTGCTGGCCGACGGCACCAAGCCGGCCGACTCGCGGCTCATCGCCTTCGACCCGGCGACCGGTGACATCAGGTGGGAGAGGAAGCGGCCGGACGCCAGCTTCAACCACACCACCCCCGTGCTGATCGAGGTGAGCGGGAAGAAGCAACTGGTGATCGCCGCGTCCGGGGCGGTGCAGGGGATCGACCCGACCGACGGCGGGGTGATCTGGCACGCCAAGAACAAGGGCGACGTGCCCACCCCGGCGTTCGGCGGCGGGCTGGTGTACGCCGAAGGCGGCCGCGGCGGGCCGGGCATTGCCGTCGAACCGACCGGCACCGGGGACGTGACCAGAACCCATGTGAAGTGGACGACCGGCCCGATCCCCGAGGGCTACTCGTCGCCGGTCATCGCCGACGGGCGGGTGTACCGGGCGGACAAGGACGTGCTGCGGTGCCTGGACCTGACCACCGGCCGGAAGGTGTACGCCGAGCGGTTGCCCGTCGGCATGAACCCGTCGGTCAGCCCTGTGCCCACCGCCGACGGCCGGTTGTACTTCGCCGGCGGGGGCAAGAGCGTGGTGGTACCGGTCGGGGCGAAGTTCGAGACGCTGGCGACCAGTGACCTGGGCGACGACTCCCCCGCCTCGCCCGCCGTCGCCCACGGCCGGCTGTACCTGAAGGGCGGCAAGTACCTGTACTGCGTCGGCAAACCGGAGAAATCGAAATGAAGCACGCCCTGCCTCTCCTGCTGGTGTTGGTTCCTGTGGCTCGCGCCGATGAGCCGGCGTGGATACCGATGCTCGGCGACTTCGTGAAAAACGAGAAGCCCGGGTTCGGCGGGCTGTGCGGGGTACTCGTCGACCCGGCGAACGGGACCGTGTGGATTAACGTCAGCGACCGCGGGTTCTACCGCTCCGACGACCAGGCCAAGACGTTCCGCCGGTGCGGCGACACCCAGCCGAAGGGCCGGACCGAGACGCCCGGCTGCCTGCTACTCGATCCGACCGGCAAGACGCAACGGCTGATGACCGCCCTGGTGTACGGTGGCCCGGTCAGCGGCAGTGCGGACGGCGGGGTGACGTGGAAGCCGCTCGACACCAAATCCGAACATGTCGACTGGTTCGCCGCCGACTGGACCGACGAGGAGCCGACGTTCGTGCTCGCCCTGAAGCACGAGAAGGACGGGTTGCTGCTTGCCTCCCGCGACGGCGGCAAGTCGTTCGCCGAGGTGGGCAAGAGGTACGGCCCCGGCTGGGTGTTCGACGCGACCACGGCAGTGGTGGCCGAGGCGAAGACGAAGGACCGGCCGAAGCCGAACCTGACGCGGACGACCGATGGCGGGAAGACGTGGGCGGCGTGCGGGGCGTACAGCCCGGTGGGCACCGGCAGCGCCCAGGCCCTGCCGCGGTGGCACGCCGGCACCCTGTACTGGCTGGTGGACGGGGCGCTCGTCGTGACGAAGGATGCGGGGGCAACGTGGGCGAAGGTGTGCGACGTGAAGGACGGGCGGTTCGGCCCGGTGTTCGGCAAAGATGCGAAGCACCTGTTCCTGCTCACCAAGGACGGGGTGATCGAGAGCGCCGACGCCGGGGCCACCTGGGGCAAGCCGCTCCCGCCGCCGAAAGACCTGAAGGGGACCGGCGGGCTGACGTGGCTGGCCTACGACCCGAAGCACGACACCCTGTACCTGATGAAGATGGGCAGCGACCTGTTCAAACTGGACCGGCGGAAATGAACCCCCGCCGGTCGCCTCCTCAAGTGCCGGCTCAGAACCCGCTAGCGTAGTACGCCGGGTTGCGGGCAGCGGCGGTGCGGCCGAAGAAGTACGACACCCGCACCCCCACCTGCCAATCGTACGTCCGGTTCGGCTGGTTCAGCAGCGGGAAGGACGCCCCGACCGACAGGTTCAGGTTGTTCCCGACTTGGGCCAGGAAGCCGGCGGTCATGTTCAGCTCGGTGGCCCCGATGGTGGACACGGTCAACCCCTCCTGGGCCGTCCGCTCGCTCACCTCGTCGGTCAGCCGGTTCTGGGCGACGGTCTGGTTGTAGTGCAGTTCCACGAACGGGGCGAACCCGCGGAGGGTGCCGGTCGGCCGCTGCACCAGCCAGTACCCGAGCTGCCCGTCCACGCACACCACCGGCAGGTCCCAGACGCGGGCCGACCCGCTGCCGCCGAACACGTTCGGGTTCCACCGCAGCTGCCCGCCGGACGTGTCGAAGTTGACCGACGCCCACGTCTGGGCGAACAGCCGCTCGGTCGGCAGGAACAGCACGCCGACGAACGGCTCCACCTGCACCGACTCGTTCTTGAAGCTGTACAGCATCTGGCCGTCGATCGAGTTCACCGTCTGGTCGTCGGCGGTGGGCAGGGTG
>CANJKY010000134.1 GCA_947474875.1 Gemmataceae bacterium | reverse complement strand
GGATGTTCGCCTGATGGGCGACGTACAAGTCGATGTCGGTCACGCTCAGCCTGGTCGCCCCGAGCACGTCCTGGATGGTGTCGCTCAGGATGTTCACCGCCCACTTGAACACCGCGTGCCCGTCCATGTGCATGTACTGCTTGCCGTCGGCCAACAGCTCGGGCGTCGGCGGCAGGCGGCTGCCGCACGCATCCCGCTTGAGCATCGGCCCGCCGGATCCGTCGCTGCCCATGCTGTACGCCAGGATGCCCTGGTCCGGGCGGCCCGGCTCGATGATCACCGCACCCGCCCCGTCCCCGAACAGCGGGTAGGTGCGGATGTCGTCCGGGTTCAGCACCCGGCTGTTCGTGTCCCCGCCGATCACCAGCGCCCGCTCGCTCAGCCCGGCTTTCACATACGCCGCCGCGGTGATGAGCGCGTACATGAACCCGGCGCACGCCGCCTCGATCTCGATGGCCGGGCCGACCACGCCCAGCCGGTCTTGCACCAGGCAGGCGGTGGACGGGAACGACATGTCCGGGGTGAACGTGCCGAGCACCAGCAGGTCGCAGTCACGGCCGGTCAGCCCGGTTTTCGCGAACGCGTCGTTCGCCGCCTCCACGCACAGGTCGGAGGTGGCCTGGTGGGGCAGGGCGTGCCGCCGCTCCAGGATGCCGGTCCGCTTGACGATCCAGTCCGAGTCGAACCCCAGGCGGGCGTGCAGGTGGTCGTTCGACACGATCGCGTCGGGCAGGTACTTCCCGGTGCCGACCACCCGGAAGCCGGTCAGGGACCGGCACTTCGGCCGTAGCGACAGGCGTTCACTACTCATCAGGCGGTCATCCGTGTCGAGCCGCCGGCCGGGTGGGTACGAATCCCCGGGGCGAACGCGGACCGTGGAGGGAAGGGGGCATTATATGGGGAACTCCGGCTTATTGAGTGGTCAGGCCGGTCACTCCGCCCGCTCCGCGTCGCTTTCCAGGTACCGGAGTTGGGCCGACAGCAGGCGGGCGGTCGCCTCCGCCCGCACCACCCCGTCTGACGGCGAGCGGTGGACCCCGCCGACCAACCCCGGCCGGTACGCCCGCTCGAAGTGCTGCGTGGTCATCTCGGTGTACTGGAGGGTGCGGGCGAACCCCAGCCCGGCCGCGATCGCCTTGCGGTACTTGGCGAACCGGTCGGCGTCCGGTACCTGGGTGCAGAGGGTGGCGGCGGCGGCAAGACCCTCCACGCACCCGCAGGTGTGGGCGGTCGGCTCCGTCCCGGTCGCCGGCCGCACCCCGCCCACCCACCGCAGGTTCCGCGAGTCCGCCGGCGTGTACTGCTGGTCGCACACCCAGTCGGCCATCTCGAACGCGAACCGGGTGGCCGCGTCCGACTTCGTCCGCACGGCCAGGTCGCACACCGCCGGCAGCAGCGCCCCGCACCCGTCCGCCGACTTCGCCGCCTGGAACGCCGCCCGGTAGAACCCCACACCGCGGTCCACCGCCTCCCGCTTCCACGCCTCCGTCTTCACCCGGTCGGCTGCCATCAGCGCCTGGAAGCACTCGCCGGCGGCCACCGGGTTGGACTCGCCCTTGCCGTCGTCCGACGTCACCACCGACCCGTTCTCCCGCAGCCGCGAGTACAGGAACCGGCACAGCCGGTCGGCCTCGCCCGTCAGCTTGGCATCCGGGTTCGGCAGGTCGTAGATGGCCGTCGCCAGCGCCGCCGCGAACCCCACCTTGTTCGCCGTGGTCGGCACCCGCCGGCTGGCGTCGGCCGGGTCCGGCCTGGTGAACGTGAGCAGGGTGAGGACAGACTGGCTGGCGATGGTGGTGATCCGCTCGTCGCCGGTGAACCGGGCCATGCGGGCCAGGGCGAGGCAAGCCACCGCCTGCGCGTGCTCGGAGTCCGGCACCTCCCGCTGCAACGTGGCGTCGAACGCGGTGATGAACCGCCCGTCCGCCTTGCTCATCCGCACCAGCCACCCGGCGGCTTCTTTCGCCGAGGCGACCGCGGCCAGCGCGTCCGGCGTCTGGCCGGGCGTCTGGAACCGGTCGATCGGGTTGACTTTCGCCACCACCCCGCCGGCCGGCGTGACGGGCTCGTACGGCTTGCCGCTGACCGACGGCGGGAGCAGAGCCGGCGGCTTGGTCGGCTGCTGGGCGATCAGGGCCGACACCGCGGCCAGGGCCACGACCACCGTGACGGGACGGGTAAAACGGTTCACGCCCGAGCCTCCTTGCCCGACGAGCGACGACGGTACACGCCGTAGTTGAATGCATCGGCCGGGAATCCGCAAGCCGAAGTGCGCGGGCGCTTTGGCGGGGCCCGGCCCGCCAGACCAGGCAGTCGGCCTACTTCCATCCGGCGGCGGGTGGTACAACCCTTGTCATGCGCCCGGTTCTCGTCCTCATTGTCGTCACCACCGTCCTCCGCCTCGGCTGGGCGGCCGCGCTCGAACCGACCAACGACGAAGCGTACCACTGGCTGTACACCGAGCACCCGGCGCTCAGCTACTTTGACCACCCGCCGATGATGATGTGGGTGGCGAAGGCGGGCATCGCCGCGTGCGGCGGGTGGGTCCACCCCCTGAGCTTGCGGCTCGGGTTCGTGCTGCTGTTCGCCGGCAGCACCTGGGTGCTGTACCGCTGGACGACCGAACTGTACGGCGAGGCGGCCGGGTTCTGGGCGGCGGCGGCGCTCAACCTGACCGGGTTCTTCACCGCGTTCGGCGGCACCTTCGCCCTGCCCGACTCGCCGTTCCTGTTCTTCGCCCTGTTCACGTTCTGGAAGGTGACGAAAGCGGTCACCGCCCGCCGCCGCCTGGTTCGGCGGTGGGCGTGGGTGGGCGTCGGGTTCGCCGGGGCGCTGCTGAGCAAGTACCACGGCGTGCTGCTGCCCGCCGGGGTGGTGCTGTACGCTCTCGTCACCCCCGGCCGCCGCAAACTGCTGTACTCACCCGGACCGTACCTGGCGGTGCTGATCGGACTGGTCGGGTTCTTGCCGGTGGTCGTGTGGAACGCCGAACACGAGTGGGCGTCGTTCCGCTTCCAGGGCGGTCGGGCGCGGGACGGCGGCATCCCGTTCCTGCACGAAGGCCCGCTCAAGTGGTTCGGCGGGCCGGCCCTGTACCTGCTGCCGTGGATCTGGTTCTGGCTGGTCCGCGAACTGGTTCGCCGCCTCCGCCGGTTCCGCTCGCTGGCCGACCCGGACCGTCTGCTCGTCTGCCTGGCGGTGTTCCCGCTCGGGTTCTTCTTCGTGGTGAGCGGGCTGTCACGGAGCGTGCTGTTGCACTGGCCGCTGGTCGGGTTCCTGCCGCTGTACCCGCTGGTCGGTGCGGCATGGGTGAACTGGCGGGAGCGGGCACCGCGGCAGTTCCGCACCTACATCGCCCTCTGGACGGGCACGCTGCTCTTGCTCGCCGTCATCATCGTCGGGCAGGCCCGGTGCGGCATCGTCCCGTTCCCGCCGGGGGCGAAAGACCCGACGGCGGATCTCAGCGGGTGGGAGTCGGTGGCCGACGAACTGGACCGTCGTGGCCTGCTGAGCGAGCCGAACACGTTCCTGTTCACCAACCTGTGGTACGACAGCGGGCAGTTGGCGTTCGCCGTGCGGGGGCGGGTGCCGGTGGCCTGCTTCCACACGTTCGACGCCCGCGGGTTCGCCTTCTGGAGCAAGCCCCAGGACTACGTCGGCAAGACCGGGCTGTTCGTGATCGCCGACGGGCCGGACGACGCGGTCATCGTGAAGGAGTACGGCGGAGTGTTCCGGTCGTTCGCCCGGGTAGCCGAGTTCGACATGACCCGGTGCGGCCGCCCGTTCCGCCCGGTGCGGGTGTTCCGCGGGGAGGACCAACAGCGGCCGTACCCGTTCGACTTCAAACACAGCGGCAGGTAAGATGGGAGCATCACCTGGAGGCGCGGCATGGTCACCTTGCGGGCACCGCACCCACTGGCAGCATTAGCGGAGACGGACGAGACGGCGTGGCTGGAACGCACGGCCGACCTCGTTCGCGCCCGTCAGTACGACCAAATCGATCCGGACACCCTGGCGGAGTACCTCACGGACATGGCGAAGCGGGACCGCCGCGAGGTGTACAACCGGCTGGTCGTGTTGCTCGCGCACCTGCTCAAGTGGGAGTTCCAACCGGACAGCCGCAGCCGCTCGTGGCAGGTGACCATCCTCGAACAGCAGCGGGAGTTACGGCAGTTGCTCGCAAGCGGCACCCTCCGCAACCACGCGGCCGAGGTGCTGGCGGACGCCTACACCGACGCCCGCAAACTGGCCGCCGCCGACACCGGGCTGCCCCGCACCGCGTTCCCTGACGAGTGCCGCTGGGACGTGAATGCGGTGCTGGCTGATCAGGGCGAGTAGATGTGCCGCCAGTCCGTACACTGCCCCGCATGAGCACCTTCGTCTCGCATCTGGAAGCGGCCATCGACGGCACGCGGATCCCGTTCGGCCAACTTGTCGGCATGCACGCCGACCGTCCGGTCTGGGTCCGCTACGACCTCGACCGCGTCCGCCAGGCCGTCACGCCGGCCGACATCGCCAACCGCCCGCCGACCCTGTGGCGGTACCGCGAACTGCTGCCGCTGCCGCTGGACGCCGAGCCGGTGACGCTCGGCGAGGGGATGACCCCGCTGCTGCCGTGCCCACGGCTCGGGGCGCAGCTCGGGCTGACCGACCTGCTGATGAAAGACGAGTCGCAGTTGCCCACCGGCAGCTTCAAGAGCCGCGGGCAGACCATGTGCGTCAGTCTGGCGAAGTGGCTGGGGGTGAAGCGGGTGGCGCTGCCGACGGCTGGGAACGCCGGTGGCGCCGCCGCCGCGTACGCGGCGCGGGCCGGCATGGAGTGCTACGTGTTCATGCCGGCCGACACGCCGACGGTGAACCAGTTCGAGGCCCACCTGTACGGGGCGAAGGCGTACCGGGTGAACGGCCTGATCAACGACTGCGGGAAGATCGTGAAGGCCGGGGCCGAACGGATGGGCTGGTTCGACCTGTCCACGCTGAAGGAGCCGTACCGGTTGGAGGGGAAGAAGACGATGGGGCTGGAGGTGGCCGAGCAGCTCGGGTGGACGCTGCCGGACGTGATCCTGTACCCGACCGGCGGGGGCACCGGGCTGATCGGCATGTGGAAGGCGTTCCGCGAACTGATCGCACTGGGGTGGATCCCGGCCGACAAACTGCCGCGGCTTTACTCGGTACAAGCGGAGGGTTGTGCTCCGATCGTGACGGCGTTCGAGAAGGGCGAGCGGTTCGCCGAGCTGTTCCCGAACGCCCGCACGGTAGCGAGCGGGCTGCGGGTGCCGGCGGCGGTGGGCGACTTCATGATGCTGGACGCCATCCGCGAGAGCGGCGGGAAGGCGGTGGCGGGGAAAGAAGCGAGCATCGCCCCGTGGATGCGGCGGGCGAGTTCAGCCGAGGGAGTCAGCGTGTGCCCGGAGACGGCGGTGTGCTTCGACGTGTTGGAGGGGCTGATCGCCCGCGGCGAGGTGAAGCCGCACGAGCGGGTGGTGGTGTTCAACACCGGGGCGGCGACGAAGTACCTGGAGGCGATGCCCGTGGACCTGCCGGCGGTGGACAAGGACGCGGTGGAGTGGGAGAAGCTGTAGCGGCGACCCATCGGGGAGCGAGTTGGAAGAACGCGCTCCCCGATGGGTCGCCGATACGTCACGGCCCGCCGACGGCGGTGGACACGGTGCCGAGCACCGTCTCGCGGTCGATGTTCTTCTTCTTCAGTTTGGTGTGTAGGGTGTCGCGGCTGATGCCGAGTACGCGGGCGGCCTGGCTGACGTTCCCGCTCGTCTGCTTGAGCGCTTTGAGGATCGCCCACGTCTCCAGGTCGTCGATGTCCAAACTGACCGGGGCGTCGGCGGACGCGGTGGCGGCGATCGGGTCCGGGTCCACCGGGGCGCTCAGCGGCAGCGACTCGGCCTCGATCACGTCCCGCTCGCTCATCACCGCCGCGCTCTCCAGCACCGCCCGCAGCTGCCGCACGTTCCCCGGCCAGTGGTAGGCGAACAGCGCCCGCTCGGCCGCCGGCGCCAGCCGCATCGTCTTCCGCAGCTGGCCGGACAGCCGCTCCAGGAAGAACCGGGCCAGCTCGGGGATGTCCTCGGCGTGCTCGCGGAGCGGCGGCACCTTGATGGTGATCACCTTCAGCCGGAACAGCAGGTCCTGGCGGAACCGCCCAGCCCGCACCTCGTCCTCCAGGTCGCGGTGGGTGGCGGCCACCACCCGCACGTCCACGTTCACCTCCCGGCTGCCGCCGACCGGGCGGAACGACTTGCCCTCGATCACCCGCAGCAGCTTGGCCTGGCACTCCAGGGACAGGTCGGCCACCTCGTCCAGGAACAGGGTGCCCTCGTCCGCCTGCTCGAACAGCCCGGGGTGGTCGTGGTCGGCGCCGGCGAACGCCCCCTTGCGGTAGCCGAACAGCTCGGCCTCCAGGAGCGTCGGGGCGATGGCCGCGCAGTTCACCACCACCAGCGGGCCGTTCGCCCGCGGGCTGTGCCGGTGTAGGGCGATGGCCACCAGCTCCTTGCCCGACCCGCTCTCGCCGTGGATGAGCACGGTGAACGGCAGCGGGGCGGCCCGGCCGATCTGCATCCGCAGGGTCATCATGGCCGAGCTGTCGCCGATCAGCTCGTCGGCCACCGGGGCGGCCCCCCGCAGGCGGAGGTTCTCGGCCTCCAGCTTGCGGCGGTTCCGCTGCGTCTCCAGGGCCGGGGACAGGAAGCTGGCCACCGCCTCCAGGTACTGCACGTCCCGCTCACTGAAATGCCGGCCGGTGCGGTACGCGTGGACCGCCGCCAGCGGCTCGCCGTCGTGCCCACCCACCGGCAGGCACACCGCGTCGGTGTACGACGACAGGCTGCCGGTCGCCTGGGCCAGCCCCTTGTCGTCCCCGAACAGCCACACCCGGCTGCGGGTGTGCCGCACCTGCTCGGTCAGCCGCTTGCTCAACGGGGCGTCCACCGGCGCCCGCTCGGGCATGACCATCTTCGGGGTAGGTTCAGACGGGTCCAGCCCGAGGTACCCGACGAACGTGGCCGACGTCTGGTTGAGCAGGGTGCGGAGGGTGAACCGGATGAGCTCCTGCGAGTCCGGGCAGGCGACGGCGGCGGTCATGAACCGGCACAGGGAGGTGAGCTCGTCCTCCCGCATCCGCGTGTCGTCGTCGATCCCCGGGCCGGGCGGCAGCTCCCGCGGCAGGTTCGGCTGCGGGCGGGTCAGGGTCCGCGCCTCCGCCACCCCGGACGGGGTGCCGATGGCGGTCGCGGTGAGCGGCGGAGCGGACGGGCCGTTCGAACCGGCGGCCGGGCCGACCGTGTACTTGAACCGCACGTGCCCGACGCTCATCTCCACCGCGTCCTTCAGTTCGACCGCCCCCTCTAACTTCTGCCCGGCCAGCTTGGTGCCGTTCAGCCCGAAGTCGCGGATCAGCCACTTGCCGTCTTCGAAGTACACCTTGGCGTGTAGCCGCGACACCAGGTCGTCGCGGACGACGAACACGTTGTCCCGGCTGCGGCCGATGGTGACCGTCATGCCGGGAACCAGGTCCACCGACGCCGGGGTGCATTCGCCGGAAAGTACCGTCAGACGAGCTCGCATGGAGATCCCTACCGGGGCGTACCCCTTTAGTTTAGCACCAATTGTTTCACGCTGCTTGCTTGCGGGCAAGAGTCTGTCGGGCGTTGGGCAGAAGTTCGTGCGATAGACGCCGCGGACGGGTGTCGTCGGCCGCCGGGCGGGCGGCTACAGTACTGGTGCCTCTCACCCTGACCGACCGGGTTCCTGAATCTCATGCAAACGATCATCGAAGGGCCGGCCTACGTGCTGGGCGACAACATCGACACCGATCAGATCATCCCCGCTCAGTATCTGACGTACAACCCG
>CANJKY010000133.1 GCA_947474875.1 Gemmataceae bacterium | reverse complement strand
TAGGCACACACCCGTTCAGGACCCGCGGCATGTCGGACACCCCGCTCACCCCGGCCGAGAAGGCGAAGACGTTCCCCGCCACCCCGGGCGTGTACCTGATGAAGGACGCGGCCGGGAACGTGCTGTACGTCGGCAAGGCGAAAGCCCTGCGGGTCCGCACCGCGTACTACTTCAGCAAGGAGGCAACGGTCGACCCGCGGACGTGCGAGCTGGTCAAGCACATCGCCGACATCGACTTCATCCCGTGCGACACCGAGGTGGACGCGCTCCTGCGGGAGGCGCGGCTGATCAAGGACCTGCGGCCGCGGTTTAACAAGGACCTGAAGGACGGCAAGAGCTTCCCGTACATCCAGGTGCGGACGCGGGAGGAGTACCCGCGGGTGGAGATCACCCGCACCCCGCGGCGGCGGGGGGTGCGACTGTACGGCCCGTTCCTGAGCAAGGCGCGGGTGCGGGACGCGGTGAACGTGCTGCAGAAGGTGCTCAAGTTCCGCACCTGCTCGCTGGACATCAAATCGGACGAGGACCGGTGGCGGTGGTTCCGCCCGTGCCTGCTGCACAGCATCCGGCAGTGTACCGCCCCGTGCAACTTCCGCGTGTCCCGCGACGACTACCGCCGGCAGATCCGCAAGCTCATCCTGGTGCTGGAGGGGAAGACGACCAAGCTGTTCCGCCGCATGGAGGCGGAGATGAAGGAGGCGAGCAAGGAGCTGAACTTCGAGAAGGCGGCCCGGCTGCGGGACGAGATCGCGGCGCTCAAGAAACTCGAACTCCGCGGCGAGGTGGACACGCACGTGCAGCCGGAAGTGTTCCACATCGACCCGAAGAAGGGGCTGCGGGGGCTGCAGAAGGTGCTCGGGCTGGAGAAGACGCCCCGCAGCATCGAGGGGGTGGACATCGCCCACCTGGGCGGGCAGGACACGGTGGCGTCGCTGGTGTCGTTCCTGGACGGGCTGCCGTTCAAGGACGGGTACCGCAAGTTCCGCATCAAGAGCGTGCGGGGGGTGGACGACTTCGCGTCCATGCGGGAGGTGGTGAGCCGGCGGTTCAAGCGGCTGCATGACGACGAGGCGGTGTTCCCGGACATCCTGCTGATCGACGGCGGGAAGGGGCAACTGAACGCGGCGATGGACGCGTTTCGCGCCATCGGGGTGGACCCGCCGACGGTCATCTCGCTGGCCAAGCAGGAGGAGGAGATCTTCCGCCCGGGCGAGGCCGAGTCGATCAAGCTGAGCCGGCACTCGGCGGCGCTGCGGTTGCTGCAGTACGTGCGGGACGAGGCGCACCGCTTCGCCCAGCACTACCTGCACACCCTGCGGAAGCGGCGGCTGACGGAGTGAAAAATTGCTGTTGTCGTATACAGTCACGCCCTGTGACGCAGAAGAGTCACAGCTTTAATTTCGACTTGGCGGGAACAGGTATGCCAAAGAAGAAGGTGCAACCGACCACGCTGGGCTGCCTATTCTCATTGCTGCTTCTGCCGCTGAAAGTCCTGTTTTGGCTTGTTCTGATTTCATTTCAGGCGGTCTTTGGCTTACTCCGCGATCATGCGCGTGCCACGAACTACGAGAGGCGGGTTTCGAACGGCCGTTACTACTGGAAACGAATTCGGTAGGAAACACGCTTCCGTTGCCGACACGTGAACCTCGTGCCGCCGCCGTGCCACATTTCCGTCATGCCCACGCGTCACGCCACCACCGGAACCTTCCGCTACAGCCCGACGATCCGCGGCGACAGCACCACGCGGCGGGACGGCGGGTCCACCGTCTGGTGGCTGATCCTCGACTGCGATCCCGAACTCGGCCGGCTGCTGCGGCACTTCTACCGGAAGTCTCGGTGCAACACCGTCATGCCACAACCGCCGCTGTGGGGCACGCACGTCTCGGTCATCCACGGGGACGAGCCGCCGGACAAGGCGCACTGGAAGCGGCTGGCAGGATTGGAGGTGGAGGTCGAGTACGCACTCGACGTGCAGGTCACGCACGACTACCTGTGGGTGCCGGCGTGGTGCCCGCTGGCGCTGGAACACCGGGCCGAACTGGGCTTACCACCCGAACCCGACCCGCCGCTGCACCTGACGTTCGGGAACCTCAAAGGTTAGCCGCGACCCAGCGGGGAGCGAGGTTGTTACCAGTCGCACCCACGAATCTCGAACGGTACACTGCAACCCTCTCCAGCTCGCTTCAGGGTGCGCCCATGCCCGCGCCTTCCTCCCGCTCCTGCCTCCGGGTGGTGATAGTAGCCGCGGTGTTGTTCGTCACGGCGGTCGTCGGTGTGGCCGTGTGGGCGTACCGAGAGTACGGCCCGTTGCCGATCCGGGAGGCCCCGGCGAAGCACCGCCTCCCGTTCCTCGACGGGGCGGAAACCGTCGCGTACAGCACCGACGGTCGCCGCCTCGCCGCCGGCGGGAAGTTGGGCATCAAGGTCTGGGACAGTGCCACAGGACAGGTTGTGTGGGAGTGGACACAGAACCCGTCGGTCGTTCGAGCCGTACGCTACTCGCCCGACGGCGGTCGACTGGCGGTGCTCTGCACGAGCGGGCACCTCACCCTCCGGGCCGCGGGCACCGGCGCGTTTCAGATGGCCATCCAACCGAGTGAACCGGACCGACCGGCCGCGTTCGTCGGTCCAGACACAGACACCAGCCCCCGCTCGTCGAGTTCCGCATGTTTCTCCCCGGACGGGCGGTGGCTGGCGACCGGCCACTACTACCGCTCCTATCCGCACGGCGTTGCTGGGGAAGTGCGGGTGTGGGAGGTGGCAACCGGGAAGCAAGTGCGGACGATCGAGACCCCGGTCGGGGTGATGGCGGTCGCGTTCTCCCCCGACGTCAAGTGGATCGCAACGGGGGAAGCAGACGGCAAGGCACGACTGTGGGAAGCGGGCACCGGGCGAAAGGTCCGCGACCTGCCACCAGGAGGGAGCGAAGCCGGGATCGTATTCACCCACAGCGGCCGGGAGGTGGTGTATGCCGGCGGCTGGTGCATGGAGGAGAACCCGGCCACGGTGCTGGACTTGAACACGGAGGCAACCCGTTCGCTGACCGGCGGCCGGCAAAGTTATGCTGTGTACGTCCACTGCATGGCCGTGTCGGCGGACGGACGGCGGCTTGCCCTGGGGGAGTTGGTGAAAGATCACCGACGACGCGGAGGACATCGGGTGCGGGTGTGGGACCTGAGGTCGGGCAGCTTGCTCGCGGATTACGATTGCCCGGCCGAAGTGAAAGCGCTCGCCTACTCGCCCGATGGCCGGGAGTTGGCCGTCGCGTGCGGCAACGAAGTGCGGGTGTGCGACGTTCCGTAACTCGCCACCCGCGCTCCCCGCTGGGTCGCGGCTAAACAGGATCGGCTACACCCCCAGCGCCTTCCGCTTCTCGGCGATGAACGTCAGGTGGTGCGGGATGTGGTTGGTGATGGCGGTCACCACCTGTTCGAGCGTCTGTAGTCCCTTGTAGCTGTGGATGCCCACCCGTTGCCACGCGTCGGCCGGGGCGGACCGCAGTACCCGCGCCGTGGACTTGCGGGTGGCCTCGATCATCGCCAGCTCTTCCTCCACGTCCCGGTCGTGGTAGCCCAACCGCTTCACGTAGTCGTTCTCGTCGGCGGCCAACAACAGCGGGCGTTCGAGGGCGATCACCCGGCGGATGCGGTCGGCGTATACCGGCTCGAAGTCGGCGATATGGGCCACCACCTCCAGGACGGACCACTTGCCGGCCACCGGCCGGGCGGTGAGCTGGTCGCGGGTCAGACCGGCGACGGCGGTGCGGAGTTGGCCGGGGCCGGCGAGGTACGCGGCGATCAGGTCGGACGGGGCGGGCATAGGCATACTCCGGTAATTGGAACCGCCGGCGTCAGCCGGCCGGGTCTGATGCACCCGCCGGCTGACGCCGGCGGTTCCAGGAATCACTTCTTCTTCTCCACCTCCGGCGGCTTCGGACTCTTCAGCCGCCGCCAGATGACCGGCACGCCGAACGACGCCAGGGCCAGCCACTGCACCATGCAACAGATGTTGCACGCCCCCGGTCCGACCCAGAACTCCTTCTCCCCGGTGAGCGGGTTGGCGTCGTCCTTCAGCCCCACCTCGTTCTCCCGCATCCACTTTTCCAGGTTCAGGAACATGAACGTGAGTACCCCGGCGAGGCCCATCAGGGTTCCGAACCAGACGCCCGCCGGCAGCCACCACATGAACACGTCCCCGCCGGTCCGGTTGTACGTCTTGATGGACGCGTGCTGTCGCCGCTCCATCATGTCGTACCCGCAGTTCAGGCAGATGCGGGCGTCCTCGTCCTCCAGCTCTTTGGCGCACCGCGGGCACCGCGGGACGTCCAGGTCGTCCTTCGCCACCTTGTAGTCTTTCGGCCCGTCGTCCTCGTCCAGGAAGGCGTGCGGGGCGGGCTGGGGCGCCGGCGGCGGGTCGTCTTCCACCACCCGCGGCTTGGCCTTCGCAGGCTTTTTCGGCTGCGCCGGCTTGGCCGTCGGCTTTTTGAACTCGTCCGGCAGCGGCTTCGCTCCGTCGTCGGCCGCCGGCACGGTGAACACCGCCTCGCACGCCTTGCACTTCACCCGCTTGCCGGTCAACTGGTCGGTCACGCGGAGGGTTTTGCCGCAGTTCGGGCAGGGCACATCCCGGACAGACATGGGGCACCTGGATCGGACGGGCGGGGCGTGGCGCCCCGGCGGTTCGTGTCATATGATACGAACGCTCCACCCACTCCGCACCCGCCACCGATGACCGCCACGCCCCGCATCCTGGTTTCGATGGCCACGTACAACGAGCGGGACAACCTGCAGCCGCTCATCGCCGATGTGCACAAGTACATCCCGCACGCCGACATCCTGGTGGTGGACGACAACTCGCCGGACGGCACCGGCAAGCTGGCCGACGAGTTGGCCGCCGCCGACCCCCGCATTCATGTGATGCACCGCCCGGGCAAGCTCGGGCTGGGCACCGCCACCCTGGCGGCCATGCAGTACGCCATGGACCACGACTACGACTACCTGCAGAACCTGGACGCCGACTTCAGCCACCCGCCGCGGTACCTGCCGGCCATCCTGGCGGGCATGGACACGCACGACGTGATGATCGGGTCGCGGTACTGCAAGGGCGGCGGGTCGGAGAACTGGCCGTTCGTTCGCCTGGCCATCAGCCGGACGGTGAACGCGCTGGTGCGGTTCCTGTTCCGCATGCCGGTGTCGGACGCGAGCGGGGCGTACCGCTGCTACCGGGTGGCGAACCTGCGGCGGACGCGGCTGGACCGGGTGATCTCCCGCGGGTACTCGTTCCAGCAGGAGGTGCTGTTCCGCGTCCACCAGACCGGGGCGAAGCTGGGCGAGGTGCCGATCATTTTCGAGAACCGGCGGTACGGCAAGTCGAAGGTGAACTCGAAGGAAGCGATTCGATCCATCTTCATGATCCTGTACCTGGGCGGGCGGAACTTCCTCGGGCTTGACAAGGGGTATCCGCCGCCAAGCTAACGGGCGGCTGTCCGCCGGCTTTCGCTGGGGCATAAGATGGCGTAGCGGCCCTGTCGCCCGTTGAAGCCCCGGAGCGCACCGTCACCATGCCCGGCCCGAACCTGTCCGAACCGTACAGCATCGAGTTCCTGGAGCGGGAGTACGAGGCGTTCCGCCGCGACCCGCACAGCGTGGACCCGTCCCTGTACTGGCTGTTCACCGGGGCCGACCAGTACGGCAGCGGCGGCGGGTTCGGGGCGATCGGGCACGCCAACGGCAAGCCGGTGCCGCTGGCCGGGCTGAACGTGGAGGCCCGGCTACAGACCGCCGCCGTGCGGCTGATCAACTCGTACCGCCTGTCCGGCCACCTGGTCGCCCGCTCGAACCCGCTGATCGAGCCGCCGGCCGACACCCCCTACGAACTCGACCCGAAGCGGTTCGCCGTCTCGGACGCCGACCTGGACACGCCGATCGACGGGTCCATGCTGTTCGGCAACGACGGGCCGATCACCCTGCGGGAGTTGCTGGCGGCGCTGAAGGAGACGTACTGCGGGAGCGTCGGGTTCGAGTTCATGCACGTGCAGAGCTTCGACGCCCGCAGTTGGCTGGCCCGGCAGATCGAGCCGTCGCACTTCCGGTTCGACCGCAAGCCGCAGGAGCGGGTCCGTACCCTCACCCTGCTACGGCGGGCGGAACTGTTCGAGAACTTCCTCCAGACGAAGTTCCTGGGCAAGAAGCGGTTCGGGCTGGAAGGCGGGGAGACGCTGGTGCCGGTTCTGGACGCGGTGGTCCGCACCGGGGCGGAGCTGGGGGTGCGGGAGATCGTCATCGGCATGGCCCACCGCGGCCGGCTGAACGTGCTCACCAACGTGCTCGCCCTGCCCTACGACCAACTGTTCGTCCAGTTCCTCGACCCGTACCACCCGGACGCGGTGGAGAACGACGGGGACGTGAAGTACCACCTCGGCCGGTCGGACGACGTGACCACCCCGGAGGGGCACACCGTCCACCTGACCGTCACCCCCAACCCGAGCCACCTGGAGGCGGTGAACCCGGTGGTGGAGGGGCGGGTGCGGTGCAAGCAGCGGCTGTACGCCGACCACGACCGCAAGGCCGGCATGCCGCTGCTCATCCACGGGGACGCGGCGTTCGCCGGCCAGGGGCTGGTGGCCGAGACGCTGAGCATGGCGAACCTGAAGGGGTACCGCACCGGCGGCACCGTGCACATCGTGGTGAACAATCAGATCGGGTTCACCACCCCCCCGCGGGACGCCCGCAGCACCCAGTACTGCACCGACCTGGCGAAGTTCATCCACGCCCCCATCTTCCACGTGAACGCGGAGGACCCGGACGCGGCCGTGCGGATCGGAGAACTCGCCACCGAGTACCGGCAGAAGTACGCGTCGGACGTGGTGATCGACCTGGTGTGCTACCGCAAGATGGGGCACAACGAGAACGACGACGCCACCATGACCCAGCCGGCCGAGTACCTGAAGATCGCCGACAAGTACCGCGACGGGCGGACCACCATCCCCATCTACACCGCCCGGCTGACCGCCGACGGGGTGGTGAGTGCGGCCGACGTGGAGCGGATCGACGCCGAGTACAAGGACGGGGTGCTGGAGGCGGCGCTCAAGCTGGCGAAGGAGCACGGCGAGGAGGCGACGAAGGACGGCAAGCCGCTCGCTCCATTCATGCCGGGGTACGCCAGCCGGTGGGTGGGGCTGAAGCCGAAGTACACGCACGCCCCGGCCGACACCGCCGTGAAGGGGGAGGTGCTCGACCGCATCGCCGACGCCCTGGTCGCCATCCCGGACGGGTTCACCCTGCACAAGAACCTGCAAGACAAGAACGCCCAGGGTCGGTACCCGAGTAACGACAGCCCGTATCGCCGCCGCGACCTGATCAAGGCCCGCGGGGCGATCGACTGGGGCCCGGCCGAGGCGCTGGCGTTCGGCTCGCTCGTGCTGGAGGGGCACCCGGTCCGCCTGAGCGGACAGGACAGTCGCCGGGCCACGTTCAGCTTCCGCCACGCCTACTACTACGACGCGACCACCGGGGCCGAGTTCTGCCCGCTGGCGAACCTGGGGCCGGACGCCGCCCCGTTCGACGTGTTCGACAGCTTCCTGAGCGAGGCGGCGGTGCTCGGGTTCGAGTACGGGTACAGCCTGGACGACCCGAACTCGCTGGTGCTGTGGGAGGCCCAGTTCGGCGACTTCGCCAACGGCGCGCAGGTGATGATCGACCAGTTCATCGCGTCCGGGGAGAGCAAGTGGAACCGCAGCAGCGGGCTGGTGATGCTGCTGCCGCACGGGTACGAGGGGCAGGGGCCGGAGCACTCGTCCGCCCGGCCGGAGCGGTTCCTGCAACTGTGCGGCGAAGACAACATGCACGTGTGCTATTTCTCCACCCCGGCGCAG
>CANJKY010000132.1 GCA_947474875.1 Gemmataceae bacterium | reverse complement strand
GCCCGTCCCCGTTCAGGTCGAGGGACTTGAACTCGGCCAGCTTGGCTTCGGAGTCGTTCCCGAACTTCACCCACTCGTACAGGCCGATCTGCCCGTCCTTGTCGAAGTCGGCGTCGGTGAACCAGCCGGGCACGCCTTGGGGCAACTTGCCGTACCGGAACACCACGGGGCGTTCCTCCTCCAGCACCTCTTCCCGCCGCCCCTCGGCGCCGGGGCCGAACCCACCGCCCCCGCCCCAGTTACCGCCACCGCCGTTCCAGCCCTGGCCCTGATCCCCGCCACGACCGAACCCACCGCCTGGGCCGCCCGGCCCGCCGCCGCCCATCCCGCCCATGCGGGCGGTGATGTACGCCTTGTACTCGTCCAGGCTGATGAATCCGTCGCGGTTGGTATCGTACTGGTCGAACGAGTCGGCCAGCCGCCGCCCCATGCGGCTGTTCGTTACCTCATCCCGGCTCAGCTTGCCGTCGGCGGGGTTCACGTCCATCTGGCGGAACATGCTCTCGGGGTCGAACCCGCCCATGCCACCCGGCCCGCCTTGGCCGCCCTGGCCGTTCCACCCGCCTCCGGGGGAGGTGACGAACCCGTTCGGCTGTCCGCTCGTGCCGGTGGAGGTGACCATCATCGGCTTGCCGTCGGTGCCGCCGTCCGGGCCGATCATCTTCACCGTCACGCCGGTCGAGCCGGGGGCCGCGGTCGGGGCCGGCGGGGCGCCGCCGGGTTGCCCGAACCGCGACCGCATGGCCGTCATCCGCTGTTCCATCTCCGCTTTGTACTGCTGGCGGGAGACGGTGCCGGTGGCGGGCATCGGCTGGCCGCCGAACCGCTGGCTCATCATGTCCGTCTGCTGCCGGACGTTGGCCGGGATCTTCGAGTAGTCGAGGGAGTCGCCGCTCCCGCCGTAGGACTGGAGCAGGCGGTTGAAGCTGCTGTCGGCCATCGCGCTGGAGTCGAACCCGCCGCCCATGCCGCCGCCGCGGCCGCCGAACCCGCCACCCCCCTGCCCGCCGGGGCCGCCGCCGCCAGGGCCGCCCATGCCGCCGCCGCGGCCGCCGAACCCTCCACCCCCGCCGCCAGGGCCACCACCCCAGTTGCCACCGCCCTGGCCGCCACCACCCCAGTTACCACCACCTTGGCCGCCGGGGCCGAAACTACCGCCCCCGCCGCCGGGACCGCCCCCGCCGCCCCGCTGCCCGAACGTGTCGTTCGGGGCGATGGCCAGCACGCCGCACAGCACGGCCGGGATGAGCAGGTGTTTCCAGCGGAACCGCAGCATGACCGACCCTCGGGCGTTGTCCGACCACATTCTCAACACCGCAATAATAGCCGCGCCCCCGCCTACCTGTCACCTGTGCTCGCGGCAAGTCTCATGGCTCTCTCAAAATGGGCGCGGGGAATCGGTCTGCCAGCTATTTTCGGGATCGGGGATACACCCCAACTCACCAGTAGCGGCGGGAGCAAGATCCCCGCCGGCTTTTTTGTACTTTTGGTAACGATTCCGCCCCACCGCGGCATAGATCAGCGTGCGGCGGCCGGCCGGTCGCCCATTCCCTCAGAGGATGAGCCGTGAACATCAGGATCCGAATCGGCGTGGCGGTGCTGACCTCGCTCGTCGTGATCGCCGGCCCTACCGTCGCCGACGACAAGAAAAAGGATGCTGCCCCGGTGTCCGGCACGTTCACCGGCAACGGTCAGGAGGCGAAGCTGGCGTTCGTGTCCAGCAAGAAGAGCGATTTCGGCAAGGACAACGTCACCCTCATCTTCACCGAGAAGGATCACGCGAAGGAGAAGAACCCGGAGACGGCGGCCATGTTCAACCGGTGCGGCAGTGCGCTCATCATCACCGTCACCCCGGCGGGCAAGGTGGTCGGCTGTCAGGTGTGCCACCAGGCGCACAAGAAGAGCGGGTTCAACGACATCGGCACGCTCGAAACCAAGGACTTCAAGATCGCCGACGGCAAGCTGACCGGCCAGCTCACCACCAACGGGGTGAAGGAGACGTTCGGCGAGAAGTGGGAGGTGAAGCTGACGTTCGAGGTGAAGCAGCCGTAGGCGGGCCTGCCGGTGGTGTTTCACCGGCCGCCGGCGTACAGCCCTTGGGCGGCGGTCAACTTGGCCTTCGCCTGGTGCCAGCCCATCACCGCCTGGATGACGTCCGCCCGCGCCCGGTTCGCCTCCAGCTCGGCCGGCACGACCGCCGCCGCGCCGGCGTCCTGCTTCCGCAGGTCGGCCAGCCGGGCCATCAGCTTCTCCGCCCGCCAGCGGGCCAGCCCCACCTGCCGCACCGACTCGGCCAGTACCGCCGCCTCCGCCCGCACCTCGTCCGCGACCGCCCGCTCCTTCTGCTCGATCAGCCCGAACAACTGCCGCCGCCGCACCTCCACCTCGGCCGCCGCCACCCCGCTCACGGCGGCTTCCACCTCGGCGATCTGCCGGCTGGCGGCGCGGGCGAACAGCCCCACCCGCGGCCCGTACCCGCCGGTGCCCGTCGTCGCCCCCACCCCGAGCGCCCCGCCGGTGCCCGGCACCGTCCGCAGGAACTCCCGCAACTCGCCCACGTTGTCCGGGGCCAGCTTCAGGTAGGCCGTCCGCATCGCCACCAGATCCTGCCGCCGTTCCAGGGCTGTCGCCACCGCCGCCGGCACGTCCACCGCCTCCGCCGAGATGCCGAACTCGCCGGCCGGCTGGAACCGCTCGGTCATCTTGCCCGACGCCCCGAGCGCCCGCTTCAACTGCCCGTCGAGCAACTTCGCCCCGAGTTCCACCTGTCCGAGCAGGCTGATCCAGGTGGCCCGCTGGCGGTCCAGCTCGTCCTCGTCGATGGGCGGCTTCACCCCCTTCGCCTTCGCCTCCTTCACCGCCGCCCGCAGCTTGTCCAGCGACTCGATCGTCTTCCGCACCACCTCCGCCCGCCCCTCGGCGTCGGCCAGTTGGTAGAACGCGGCCACCGCCTCGCCGGCCGCCTTGTTCCGCATGTCCGCGGCCACCAGCGGGCGGAGCTCGCGAGCCAGCGCCCCGCCGGACGGCGTCGAGTGCGCCCCGCCCGGCCACTCGACGGTGGCGGTCGGCACCTCGTTCTCCCGCTCCAGGGCGGTGGCCGCCGGGGCGTGCTCGGCGGCGCGGCGGGCCACGAACTCGGCGGTCAGGCCGACCGGGTGTGGGCGGGTCTCACCAGTCACGTCGGCGGTGGCCGGGTCGAGCAGCGGCAGGGCGTGGTAATCGGGCTCGATCTGGGTGAGCGGGACCGGCGGCAATTGGCCGAGGTCGGTCGGGGCGGCCGGCGGCGCCGCCGGCGGGGTGAACACGCGGACGATCGGCTGCGGGGTGCGGCACCCGCCGGCGGCAATGACCGCCGCCACCCCCAGCCCGCCCAACACTCGTCGTACACCCGTCCGGCTCATCGCAACCCGCCCGGTTCGGCCTGGACCCTACCCGTCACCATCGGCCGGCAAGATGGGGCGACTGAACCGGTTCCGCCGAAGATTCGGGTGATGCAGCGCATGAAATCGGCACGCGGATGACGCAGATTTCAACACGAATGAACACGGATGAAAACATTGATCTTGTCTGATCCTCTTCATCCGCGC
Organism: Gemmataceae bacterium; assembly: GCA_947474875.1. GTDB lineage: Bacteria > Planctomycetota > Planctomycetia > Gemmatales > Gemmataceae > JALHQU01. Next base: position 4,312 of record CANJKY010000132.1, on the reverse strand, counting down.
TGAAATCTGCGTCATCCACGTGCCGGTTTGCGGTCTTCAAATCCCTCACCCCGGTCGGCGAACACCGGGTATCGCCGTTGGACCTCTTTTGAGAAGCTGGTGAAACCGGCGAAGTTGGCGTTGACGAACTTAGACCGATCGGTCTATACATGACGGGTGAAACTAGACTGATTGGTCCAGAGTAGTAGTGCGGTGGGCATGCGGAACGGCAAGAAACCGGCGGACACACCCGCCCCCGGAGTGAAATCGGGGCTGGATTTTCCGTCGGCGTGCGCCGAGCCGGACCCGCCGAACGAGTCGCCGGTTGCCCGCAAGCGGCGGGACGAGATCGTCACCGCCGCCACCGACATCATCGCCACCGAGGGGTTGCCTCGCCTGTCGCTGGCCCGCATCGAAGAGCGGATCGGCATGAGCCGCGGGCAACTGACTTACTACTTTCCGGCGAAAGAGGACATCCTGCTGGCCGTGTTCGACCGCATGCTGGCGCGGATGATCCAGGAGGCGATCGCCGACGCCGAGCGGAGCGGGGTGGGCAAGCCGGGGGAGGGGCCGGTGGTGGGCCGGCTGCGGCACGGACTGGACCGCATGATGCGGGGGGCCCACCCGGACCAGACGGACGAGTTGCCCGCCCTGGTGCATACGTTCATGGCTCAGGTGCGGCACCGCGAGGACTACCGGAAGAAGCTGGCGATGGCGAACGCCGGCTGGCGGGCGCACCTGGCGGCGGACATCGCCGCCGGCGCCGGCCCGGCCCCGCCGGCCCCGCCGCCGGTGGTGGCGTCGATCATCATGGCCCTGTTCCAGGGGCTGGGCGGCCAACTGGCGGTGGACCCGGAGGCGTTCGACCGGGCCGCCGTGACGCGAACCGTACTTCACATGCTGGCCCCGTGGCTCGGACCCGACCCCGACGAGCGGAGTGACTGACCCATGACCGACAAGGCCGACCCCGTCGCCCTGGAAACCGCCCCCCCGCCCCGCCCGGCCGCGGCTCCGGCGTCCGCCAACGGCGAGCTGCGGGAGCGGGTGCAGAAGCTCCGCATCGGCGCCGGCCCGGCCAAGGGCGGGGGCGGGCGGGTGGCGTGGCTGCCGTGGCTGCTGTGCGCCGCCCTGGCCCTCGCCTGGGGCGGGTACGCCGTCCGCAACTACAGCCAGAAGGGGGTGGCCGCGGACACCGCCCCGACCGCCGCCTCCGCCCCGGCCGACTCGGGCACCGGCCCGGAGTTGTCGGTGAAGGGGTATCTGGTGCCGGCCAAGCAGATCTCGGTCAGCCCGATCGACGTGGGCGGGAAGGTGCTCGAACTCCGCCCCGCCCCGGCCCGGAACGGGCGGCCGGCGATGCCGTTCGCCGAGGGGGTGCTGTACGAGAAGGGGGACGTGATCGCCGTCCTCCAGTCGGACGCGTACAAGGCGCAGGTGGACGAGGCGGTGGCGTCGCTGGCGTCGGCCGAGAAGCGGCTGGAGGCGGCCAAACAGCGGCTGGCGGCGCAAGACCCGAAGTCGGTGCGGGCGGTGGAGGTGGAGCAGGTGGAAGCGCAGCTGAAAGAGGCGCAGGCCACCCGCCTGCGGGCCGAGCAGGAGCTGCAGCGGCTGCAGGGCATCACCACCGTCGCCACCCGCGAGATCCAGCAGGCGCAGGCCGACTTCGCCACCTCCAGCGCCAAGGTGCGGAACCTGGAAACCACCCTCATCCTCCTGAAGGACGGGCCGCGGAAGGAGACGCTGGCCGCGCTGGAGGCGGACGTGAAGGGGGCGGAGGCGGACGTGGCGGTGGCCAAGGCGCGGCTGGTGCAGGCGCAGTGGCGGCTGGACAACTGCACGATCACCGCCCCGGTCACCGGCACCGTGCTCACCAAGGCGGCCGAGGTGGGCAAGCTGGTCAACCCGATGGCGTTCAGCGGCGGCGGGGCCATCTGCGACCTGGCCGACCTGGGCGACCTGGAAGCCGACCTGGAGATCGCCGAGAAGGACATCTCCAAGCTGAAGGTGGGCCAGCCGTGTACCATCCGGGCGGACGCGTTCTCGGACAAGAAGTACGACGGGGTGCTGGACCGCATCATGCCCATCGCCAACCGCGCCAAGAGCATCGTCAGCGTGCGGGTGAAGGTGAAGCTGCCGGCCGGCGAGGTGCCCGGCACCTACCTGAAGCCGGAGATGGGGGCGGTGGTGGACTTCCTCAAGCCGGGCACCGTCGATGCCCCGAAGGGGGCCGATGGCGGGAAGAAAGCGGACGCGAAGTAAGTTGCCGTTCTTCGCCCCGGAGGGGCCGACGGGTGTAGCCCAGGGCGGAAGCCCTGGGTGTGATGAAACCCCAGCACCCGCCCCAAAGGGGTTAACGTACACGCCCGCCGGCCCCTCCGGGGCGGGGCAAATAAATGGGCCTCGTACCCAGGGCTTCCGCCCTGGGCTACACCCGTCGGCCCCTCCGGGGCGAAATCCCGGACACCGCCGTCTCCCCAACCCCCGGTTCCCGCGATGGCCATCGTCGAAGTCCGCGAGCTGAACAAGACGTTCAACCTGGACTCGCCCGAGCCGATCACCGTGCTCGACGACCTGAACCTGGACGTCGAGGAGGGCGAGTTCGTCGCCCTCATGGGGCCGTCCGGGTCGGGCAAGACCACCCTGCTCAACCTGATCGCCGGGCTGGACACGCCCACCGCCGGCACCATCCGCGTCGGCGATCAGATCATCTCCGACCTGTCCGAGAGCGAGCTCGCCCGCTGGCGGACGCGGAACGTCGGGTTCGTGTTCCAGTTCTACAACCTGCTGCCGGTGCTCACCGCCTACGAGAACGTGGAACTGCCGCTGCTGCTGCTGCCGATGAGCGGGGCGGAGCGGCGGCAGCGGGTGACGAACGCGCTGGAGATCGTCGGGCTGGCCGACCGCATGACCCACCGCCCGGGCAAGCTGAGCGGCGGGCAGTGCCAGCGGGTGGGCATCGCGCGGGCGATCGTCACCGACCCGACCATCGTGGTGTGCGACGAGCCGACCGGGGCGCTGGACGCGAAGAGCGCGGACAACGCGCTCAACCTGCTCGACCAGCTGCGGTCGGAGCTGGGCAAGACGATCATCATGGTGACGCACGACCCGCACGCGGCCGCGCGGGCCCAGCGGCTGATCCACCTGGAGAAGGGGCGGATCGTCGGCGGGGACACGCTGACGAAGGCGGCGGCCGCCGCCCACTGACCCGCGAGGACACCCGATGGACCCGCAGATGATGACCGGCGGCCCGGAGGCGATGGCCAGCGGCCCGCCCACCATCCCGCTCATCCAGCTGGCGGTGTACGCCGCCCTGGTGCTGGTCGGCGTCATCGTCCTGCTGACGGTGATGGCCGTCGCCACCCTGCCGGTGTTCTTCGCCGCCCTCGGGCTGATGGACGGCGGGCTGCGGCTGGTCGAGAACGACCCGGACCCGGTGGGCAAGACGGCCAAGGTGGGCAGCCTGGTGTTCCGCAGCCTGCGGCGGAACCTGCTGCGGACGGCCCTCACCTACGTCGCCCTGTTCGTGCTCACCGGCATGCTCACCTTCTTCTACGGCATCGTCAAGTCGATCGGCGACCTGACCACCGAGAAGGAGGGGTCGCAGCTGGTCATCATGACGGACAAGTTCGGCATCCCGAGCATGCTCCCGCCGGGGTACGTGTCCCAGGTGAAAGGGATGATGCGGGACGAGACGATCCTGCCCAAGGAGCTGCAGCCGGCCGACATCGACAAGAACTTCATGACCTGGAGCTTCGTCGGCGCCAGCCTGGACCCGGCCAAGATGACCAAAGAGAACGTCATGTTCCTGTTCTGCATCGACCCGGACGTGGTGGTGAACGGGATGATGGCCGAGCAGGGGCTGAGCCGGGAGGACCTGGGCGAGAAGGGGTGGGCGGAGCTGGTGGCCGGGATCGAGAAGGTGAAGCAGGACAAACGGAACATCGTCATCGGGGCGGACCGGCTGCAGATCATCGGCAAGAAGGTGGGGGACAGCATCAAGCTGTACAGCACCAACTACAAGGACATCGAGTTCGAGTGTACCATCGTGGCCGCCTTCCCGGCCGGCAGCCGGATGGGCATGAACGCGGCCATGCGGTTCGACTACCTGATGTCCAAGCTGGACGACTACAAGGCGAAGAAGGGCACCGCCCACCCGGTGGCCGACCGGTGCGTGAACCTGATCTGGGTGCGGCTGCCGAGCAAGGCGAGCACCGAGACGCTGGCGGCGGCGGTCAACCAGTCGAGCAAGTTCAGCTCGCCGGCGGTGAAGATGGAGGCGTTCAGCTCGGCCATCGGCTCGTTCCTGGAGCCGTTCAAGGACATCCTGTGGGGG
>CANJKY010000131.1 GCA_947474875.1 Gemmataceae bacterium | reverse complement strand
GTTCGACCGCCCGGTGCGGGGCGAGTTCGCCCTGTCCGTCCGCCTGCCGGCCGGCCGCGAGCCGACCGGCCCGGCGCGAGTGGACGTCCCGCTCCCGCGGGTGTGCGGGGTGCCGGACGACGCCGCGGATGTGACCCTCGCCCCCGCCCTCGCGGCCACGTACCGGGGCGAGCGGGAGTCGGGCACAGCCCCCGACCCGCGGTCGCGATTTCCCTCTCTCTCTCTGACGCCCCGGCGGGTGGATGCCGCCTCCCCGTCCCGCGAATGGCGGTACGAGGAGTTGCACCGGACCGGCACCGTACACCCCGACGGGTCTGTCGGGGTGGTGCTGACCGGGCGGGTCGTCCAGGCCGCCGCCGGGGTGCTCACCGTGCGGCTCCCCGCCGCCGCCACGCTGGACGGGCTGACCCTGGGCGGGCGGTGGGTGACGCCGACGCCGGCGGGCGGGGGGTACCAGTGCCCGCTGCCCGAGATCGACGCGGGCGGCCTGCCGGTCGAGTTGCGGTACCGCCTGCCCGCGGCCGGAGACGCCGTGCCCGCCCGCCACACCGCCCCCGCCCCCGAACTGCCCGGCGACCCGACCCCCTCCCACTGGTGGGCGCTCGCGGACGGACTGTGTTCGTGGCCGGCCGCGGGGGCACCCGACGCCGTCTGGGTGTTCTCCGCATCCGTGCCGACCGCCCTCGGTCTGCTGTTCGCCGGCGTGAGCGCGGCGAGCGGATGGTCCGCCCGGTTCGGGAGCCGCGGGCGGGCGCTGCTGGCCGGCCAGGTGGTCGTATGGGCGGTGGCGTCCCGGGTGCTACCGGACGGGTGGGCGGCCGCCTGGCAGTACCCGCTGACGTGCGGGCTGCTCGGCCTGGCCGCGGGCGTCCTCGCTCGTCGGACGCCGCCGGCCGGCCGGTCGACCGGAGGCGGCGGCACCGCCGCCTCCTTCGCGATTCTGGCCGGGGTGGCCGGGTACGGGTTCGCCCGCACCCAGGGCAACGAACCGGTCACCGTGTACCTGACCGGCGACGGTGACCGGCTGGTGGTGTACGCCGCCCAGGCGACGCTGGACCGGCTGGACGCGGAGGCCGCCCCCCCGCTGGCGGGCGGGATCCTCACCCGGGCCAGGTACACCGGCTCGGTCGTCAACGACGTGGCGCGGTTCGAGGCCGCCTACACCGTCCACTGCCCGGCCCGCGGGGACCAACAGGTCCACCTGCCGCTCGCCGGGGTGCGGCTGGAGCGGGTGACGGTGGACGGGACGGAGGTGTTCCCGGAGGTGTCGCGGGCGGACCGGTACACGGTCGCCGTGCCCGGGCCGGGGCGGCACGAGCTGACGGTCCGGTTCGCCGTCGTGCCGACCGACCTCCGGACGGGTCGCACCACCCGGTTCGGCGTGCCGGAGGTGCCGTGTACCCGGGTGTCGTTCACCACCGGAGCAGCCGGCGAGCGACCGGAAGTGGTCTCCCGCCAGGGCGGGCAGGTGGTGGGCACCGGCGGGACGGTCGAAGCGGACCACGGCGGCGGGCGGTCAGTAGAGGTGCGGTGGCGGGCGGTGAACCCGCCGGCGAGCCAGCCGAGCGTCCGCGTGAAGGAAGGGGCGGTGTGGGACGTGGCCGCCGACGCCCCGGCCGTCACCGCCGCGTTCGTGTACCAGATCGACGGCGGCCCCCGCGACCGGTTCCGGTGGGCGGTCCCGGCCGGGCTGGTGCCGGTGTCGGTCCTGGTGCGGGCGGGCGAGGAGCGGGCCGACCCGCTGGGCGCGGAGCCGTGGGCGGTACGGCCGGCGCCAGGCGGACCGGCGGTGGTGGAAGTGAAGTTGAAGACGGCCGTCGAGGGGCGGGTGACGGCGGTGCTGCGGCTGGTGCCCGCCGCCCCGCTCACCGCCGCCCCGGTGCTCCGCTTCCCGGCCGCCGCCGACGTGCCGGACGCCGACCGGGAGAGCGTGTACGCCGTCCGGTTCGGCGGGGTCACCCCGGCCGGGATGGCGATCGAGTCGGCCATCGACTTCCCGCCGGACGCGGTGGCGAAGGACTTCGCCGGGGTGGGCGAACTGAACCTGGACAAGGCGCCGCCGGCCCGCGTGCTGAAGCGGACCGCCGGCGGGCAGACCGAACTCCGGCCGGAGTTGCGGCCGCACCCCGGGTGGGCGGGCGTCGCCGCCGAGGCGACGTACACGCTCGGCCGGTGGCAGACGGCCGACGGCGCGTTCCGCGTCACCGGGCGGGAGGTCGGGGCGTTCGAGTTCGATCTGCCGCCGGCGGTCGAGCTGCGGGACGTGCGGGCGGCCGACCTGAAGGGGTGGTCGCGGTCCGGGTCGCGGGTTCAGGTGTGGCTGGCCCGGCCGACAGCAGACCTGACCGTGCGGTGGGCCGGGCAGTTCGCGGCGGGCGACGGGCGGGTCGAACTGCCGCTCCCGCAGCCGTCCGCGGCCGGCGGCTGGGCCAGCCCGCTGACCGTGCGGGTGCGGCCGGCCGCCGGCTGGGTGGTGCGGCCGGTGTCCACCCCCGGGCTGACCGCCCGGGGCGCGGGAGGGACGGCCGAGTCGGTGTACACCGCCGAGCGCGGGGCGACGGCCGTCTTCCAGGTTCAGTCCGTGGCCCCGACGCCGAAACCGGGCGAACCGCCGCGGCGGTCACCACCGCCCACCCCGGTCGACACGCCCGGCCGTCCTGCAACGGCGCCGGCCGCTGACGTCGGCGACGAGCGGCCGCCGGCGAGGTGGTCCGGCTGGCCGGCCGACGTCACGTGGCTGGCCGGCGTCGCCCTCGTCGTCGGGCTGTACCTCCGCGGAAACCGCCGCTGGGCGCCGGAGTGCCTGGCGGGGATCGCCGCGCTCGGCCTGATCGACGCCAGCCCAGCGGCCGCCATCCTGTTCGCCCCGCCGGCGGTGGCCGGGCTGGGGTGGCGGGTCACCCGGTGGGTTCGCTCTCGCGGGTGACGCCCACATTTCGCGCCGCCCCCGGCCGGCCGCCCGCGCCGTTCGGGTGTCGGCAAATCCCCCCCCCCGCGTTCGATCATCCCCTCAACCGACCCGCGGGTATGAAGCCCCGCCTGAAGCCATCTCATCACAGGAGCGAATTTCGATGCGTCGCCTCACCCGCTGGCTGAAAGGAACCACGTCCGCCCACCCGACCACCCCTGAATTACGGATCGAGACGTTGGAATCCCGCGAGGTGCCGGCCACGTTCACCAACTCCGCCGGCATTACGATCAACGACATGGCGGCCGCCAACCCGTTCCCGGCCCAGATCAGCGTGAGCGGCATGGGCACGTCGCTGACGGGCATCAGCGTCACCCTGAACGGGTTCAGCCACAGCATCAGCCTGGACGCAGACGTGCTGCTGGTCGGCCCGGGCGGACAGAAGGTGATGCTCATGTCGGACTGCGGGACCGGCGCCAGCGGGGCCAACCTGACGTTTCAGGACGGGGCGGCCGCACTGCCGGGCGGCGGCATGCTGGTGAGCGGCACGTACGCGCCGACCAACCGGGACGTCGGCACGCCCGACGACTTCGTCACCTACGGCGGGCCGGCCGGGCCGTACGGCGCGTTCCTGTCCGCGTTCAACGGCACGGACCCGAACGGCGTGTGGAGCCTGTACGTCATCGACGAACTCGCGGGGGCCTCGGGGGCCATCGCCGGCGGGTGGACGCTGAACCTGTCCACCGGGCCGAGCGTGACCAGCGTCGCCCCGCCGCCGGCCGGCGGGTACGGCACCGGGTCGAACCTGACGTTCGTGGTGACCTTCGACCAGGCGGTCACGGTGGACACCACCGGCGGAACCCCGCGGCTGGTGCTCGACGTCGGCGGGCAGACCCGGTACGCCACCTACCGGTCGGGCAGCGGCAGCACCGCCCTGGAGTTCCGGTACACCATCCAGGCGGGGGATTCGGACGCCAACGGCATCAACCTGACCTCCCCCCTCGACGTGAACGGCGGCACCATCCGCAACGCGACGAGCGACGACGCCGACCCGGGGTTCACCCCGCCGAACACGTCGGGCGTGACGGTGGACACCGCCCGCCCGTCGGTCTCCCTGTCCACCATCGCCCCGCTCGCCACCAACACCCGGCTCATCCCGGTGACGGCCACGTTCAGCGAGGCGGTGAAGTCGCTCACCGCCGCCAACCTGAGCGTGACGAACGCGACGGTGACGAACTTCGTCAAGGTGAGTGGCAGCGTGTACACGTTCGACCTGATCCCGGTTGCCGACGGGCTGGTGACGGTGCAGGTGCGGGACGGGGCGGCCACGGACATGGCGGGCAACGACGTGCAGGCCGGCCCGCGGCTGATCCGCGTGTTCGACGGCACCCGGCCGACGGCGCGGGTGGAACTGGCCCCCGGTCAGTCCGCCACCACCCGGGACGGGACGGTGCGGTACTGGGTGACGTTCAGCGAGCTGGTGAGCGGGTTCGACGCCGCCGACGTGATCGTGGACGGCCCCGGCAGCGTGACCGGCGTGACCGGCGACGGCCGCATCTTCGAGGTGGTGGTGTCCGGGGTGACGGACGGGACGACGTCCATCCGCGTGGCGGACGGGGCCGGCACCGACGCGGTCGGCAACCCGTCCGTCGGGTCCGCCGGGCCGACGGTGACGCACACCGACCGGTTCCCGACCTCGCCGAACGTGGCCGCCCCGCTGCCGACCGACGTGGCCGTCAGCACGTCCGGGCCGAACGGCCCGCAGGTCCGCCTATTCGACCCGACCACCGGCAGCCTGTCCGCCCAGTTCGACCCGTTCCCCGGGTTCCGCGGCGGCGTTTCGGTGGGGCGGGCGGACGTGACCGGCGACGGCATCCCGGACCTGCTGGTCGGGGCGGGCCGGGGCGGCGCCCCGCACGTCAAACTGATCGATGGGGCGACCGGCTCCGTCCTGTACAGCTTCTTCGCCTACGACCCGGGGTTCACCGGCGGGGTGAACGTGGCCGTCGGGGACGTGACCGGGGACGGGGTGGCGGACATGGTGGTGGCGGCGGGGGCCGGCGGCGGACCGCACGTGCGGGTGTTCGACGGCAAGACCGGCCAGTTCGTCCACAGCTTCTTCGCCTACGCTCCCGGGTTCACCGGCGGGGTGAACGTGGCGGTGGCGGACGTGAACGCCGACGGGCACGCGGACATCATCACCGGCACGGGCCAGGGCGGGGCGGCGCACGTGAAGGTGTTCGACGGGGCGAGCGGAGCGGAGTCGCTCAGCTTCTTCGCCTACGACCCGGGGTTCACCGGCGGGGTGAACGTGGCCGCCGCCGACTTCACCGGCGACGGGGTGGCGGATATCGTCACCGGCACCGGCCCGGGCGGCGGCCCGCACGTGAAGGTGTTCGACGGCCGCACCGGCGGGCTGCTGGCCGGGTTCATGGCGTATGACGTCGGGTTCACCGGCGGGGTGAGTGTGACGGCCGCGGACGTGAACAGCGACGGGGTGGCGGACGTCGTCACCGGCACCGGCCCGGGCGGGGCGCCGCACGTGAAGGTGTTCAGCGGCGGCTCGTTCGCCCCGCTGAGCAGCTTCTTCGGGGCCGACGTCGCGTTCCGCGGCGGGGTGAACGTGGGATAATAAGACTGGCGAGATCGTCGATGACCGGGGCCGGCCCCGGTCACTTTTTTTTGCGCCTCCCCGTCTGGCTCAACGGGGCCGAGGGGTCGGCTGGCTCCGAACCAGTCGGTGGGGCGGTCAGCCCCCCCGGGTGCGGCCCGACGACCAGCCCGAGCGGCGCCAACCGGGCGGCCAGTTCGTCCGCCTGGCCGCTCGCCTCGGGCCCGTCCACCTTCGCCATCGCCACCGCGTAGTACCAGAACTTCTCCCGGTCCTTGGGCGACAATTGGTCCGGGTCCGCCCCCAGTTCACGGACAAGTTCGCGGTCGAATTTCAACTCTTTCAGCAGTGCGGCCAGTTCCCGCCACGTCACCCCGGCCGCCAGCAGATCACCGGCGGGGGTCGAAATCCGTCGACCAATGGCAATGTGGAACACCCCACTCAGGTGGCCGGACACTAACTGTTGATCTCGCACCAGTTCGAGGAATTGTCGCGTTCCCTGCATCCGTCACTCCGCGAAGGCCACCACCGACTATCGGCCGGCATCTCGCCCAAATTACCAGATTTGCGCACCCGATCGGAACACCGATCTCCGGGTGGGAGGGAAAAAAACCGGCTCCACGAAACGAGCCGGAAGCGAACCCCTTGCTTCCCCAGCACTTATCACGCCTCTGACGCTTTTCCGAACGGGCGTGTCGCCCTCAGTTTTCGGGGGCATCAAAAATCTGTGTCCACCTCCGCGGCCGGACCGCAATCACACAATTACGACCCACTCCGTGCTCTCGTTCCTAGAGGCCGCCCATGACCACGCTCTTCATCCACACCGACGAACGCGCCGTGCTAGCCCGGTGGGAGTACGCGGCCGCCGTTTTCCGCATCGTCGCCCGCGACTATCGCCAGGTGCTGACGGAGGACATCGCTCAGGATCGCCACCACACCATCCTGCTGCAAACAGGCAGTGATCTGATCGACATCGAGACCGACCTGACGCGGGTCGGGCGGGAGCCGCCGGTCGGGCGTTGGGAGCCGTGGGCACAGGCGGCGTGGCAGGCCCTGGTGCCGCTCGTCCACGAACACCGCAAGTGGCGGATCCCCGCCCCAGATTTAGGGAATGATCTGATCGCCGACGCACTCATCCGCCGGAAGGTGCTCGAAGAGCGGTTCAACGCGGTCCTGCTCCGGGGAGAATTCGCCACCCCGGAGGCGGTCGAACCGGCGGTGGTAGTCACCACAGGCGGTCGATGACGGTGCCGGTGAACGGGTCGGCCGGGGGGAGGAGGGTCTCCACCAACCGGCTGGTCAGTTCCGTCACCAGTGCAGGGGGGTCGGCCGCCGGCGGGTTCGTTCCCCGCTGTCGGCTGACCCAGTGGGCCAGCCCGCGGGGGCCGCAGCCGGTCAGCACCACACGCTTCACCAGCGGCCGTAGATACGCCCGCAGGGCGTCCGGAGCCAGACCGGGCTGCCCCCGCGTGATCCGGAGGAGCAGTTCCCGGACCAGTTCGGGGGTCGGGGGGGAGTTCGATCGACCGGGAGAAAGGAGCATAAGCCGTTCCTGATGTTGTCGGTCGTTAGTACACGTTGGTGTAGACGGAGGCGGACTCCAGCCCTTCGCGGTCGGTGGTCCTGGCCCACACCTCACCGGTCTGGCCGCCCATGTTGACGGTGAGTGTGAAGTAGCCGGCCGCGTCGGTCGTCACGGCCTTGTTGTCCATCGCCGCCGGCCCGCCGAGCCGCACCGTCAGTCCGCCCGGGTTCTCGTCCTCCACCCGACCGGTGAAGGTGACCACCGTGCCCACCGCCGTGTGCGTGAAGTTCCGGATCACCGGCGGCTTGTTGGACGGCGGGGGCGAGGGCGGCGGGTCGCCCAGCGGTTCGTCATCCGGGGCCAGAGTTGCGGGCCACTCCACCACGCCCTCGCCGGCCGTCGGTGGTGCGCCCCAGGCGCTCAGACAGTTCGGGAGGAGAAGCAGTGTAGCGCTCGCGAGAAGGAGCAGCGCGCGGTTGGATCGGACAGGCATCGTCAACTCGGGGGATCCGCTCTCACGCGACGTCGTGAGCCGGCCGCGGCCATCTACCGGGGCACCCGAGAAGTTGAGAATGAGCGACCGAAGTGGACAACCCGATCGAAAAAAGTGGCCGAACTAGTTCCGCGGCGGGATCGGACAAATCAAGTTCGGATGACACGGCGACCGATCCCGAACGACGTCGGCTGACAGGGCGGATCCGTATTGAGCGTATTTCACGAGAACCGAATGGACGGAGTCAGTCCGCTCGACCCGCTCCCGGCTCAGCCCGTTCTGCACCCCACGGCGGACCATTTCGATGGCCGTCCGGTGGTCATCCAGTCCGACGTACAGGGTGGCGAGCGTCAGCCACACCTCG
>CANJKY010000130.1 GCA_947474875.1 Gemmataceae bacterium | reverse complement strand
TGCCCTGGCGTTCCTGCCCTTTACCCGCAGGAACACCGGCAAGGAGTGGATGGGGCGGGCGGGACTGCTCACCTTCTTCCTGATCCCCGTCTACGCGAGCTTTACCAATTCCGAGTGGATGTTCGGCTTCTTCGTCATGTGGCTTTGCGCGCTCATCAGTCAGCGCAGCGGCCAGTACCGCAACTGGCGCGCAGGCGAGATCATCCATTCGCAGTACGCAGGCGACCCGTGGCTCTCCCGCAAGTTGTTCCCGTTCCTCTCGGACGGCAATGCCCGCGCGATGGACGGGTTCCTCTGCTTGATCGCGGGCGGCGTGATCGTGCAGTTCGACAAGCCGGTCGGCTGGTTTTTTATCGCCGGATTTTTCTCGATCATGCTCGTCGAGGGCGTAGCGGTCGAGACCACTCGCCGCAAACTTCGGGCGATGCGTGACGCCGAGATCGAGCAGCGCTACCTGGCCAAGCGCTACAAGAGCGGTCGCTTTTAGGCACCAACCAACCCAAAGGAGGTGATCCGTGGCAGAGCAACAACCGGGCATGTGGGAGCAGATGCTCGCCAAGCGAGCCGAGTGGGCCGCCGAGCAGCCGTCCCTCTCCGCCCAATTCGCGGCGATGGGCCGCGAGGCGATCAAGGACGTGCGTGGCACGATGCACGAGACGTTCTTCGGACAGCAAGAGGGGCACGGGGAACTCGGCACGCCGCTGAACCCGACCCCGCAAATGACGACCGCCGACCTGGGTGTTCACGGTTCCTACGAGTCCATGCTCGAAGGCTACGCGGCGCGTGGCCAGGAGCAGCAACAAACACAGGAGAAAGAGCGATGATCGACAACTTTATCAGTGATGCGAGCATCGGGCTGGTTCTCATTATGGCCGTTCTCTGGGTGCTCTTGATTCTGCTGAAGATGGCCGCAGGCAAACTCGCCGGCCACATGCGAAACGACCGCCGGCGCAAGGGTGGGGTCAAAGCCCACATGCTCCGCGCAACCGGCCGAACCTTCGGCCAGCTACTCAAGTGGTGGCTCTTCGGACGCCACCGCTAACTGACGGTTTCGACTTTCTCAACCTCAATCGCCCAACAGGAGATTGCCATGCAGACGCGAGTGAAATTCCAGTGCCCCGAGTGCGAGGTGCGACTGTCGGCCCGGGGCGACCGCTCCGGACACGAAGTCGCCTGCCCGAAGTGCGAGTCCCCCGTCACCGTGCCCATGTCGAAGGCCCTGGTGCCGATCCGCCGCGAGGCGGTGGTCGCGGAAGTCATCGATGACGACCCGCCGCCCCGCAAGCTCGCCCGACGGTCCCATCGCGGCACGCCCGTCGAGCTTCGCCTGCCCGGCCAACTCGGCGGCATGAAGGCCGAGGTGGACCGCAAGACCAGCAACATGATGGCCACCACGTTTTTGGGCGGTCTGCTCGTGGCCATCGGTGCCGTGCTGTTTGCCATGATGGGCGGTAAGTCGCGGGCGTGAGTTGGTGTTTCCCTGTCGTTTCTCAACCGGGCGGTGCCTCGCACCGCCCTTACCTGGAGGTCTTTACCATGTTTTCGATCCTGACCGGCCTGATGGTGTCCTGCCTTTTCCTGTTGGCCGTTCTTGGCACCGTGCTGGCCGTGATGTCGGTCCTGGACCACGCGAGGAGCGATCCCGCGGCCGCCAAGGCGATCTACGACCACGTCTTCGTGCCCATCTTCGTCGGCAAGCCCGATTCCAAACCGGAGCGCAAGCTGGTCGCTAGCGCCAAGCCGGTGGAGGCAGTGACGGAACCGAGCGAGCCGGAGTGGAAGTGCTGATCCCTCAATAGGCAGGCGGGCGGGTTCACCGCTCGCCTGCTTCTCCGCGGGTAGCCAGACTGCCTGTGACCTGACGAGTGAACCCGAAACACGCCGAACCGGAGCCAGCCATGACAACGCTACAAACCACCCCTGAACTCGACCTGTTCTACGGCCTCTGCGCGGCAAGCGTCCGGCACGCGTGCGTGGTGCTCCGGCAATGCGGTTTGGAACCGACTCCCCGGCACATCGTGCATGTGGTGAACCATGCCCCCCGCAGCCAGGCGGAAGTGCAACACACCGAGCCGCCACGCAAATCGTCCACCCGCGCCCTCATCGAAAAGGCTCGGAAACGGGTCAACTGGAAAGGCTGGAACGAGGAAGACGCCGCGCTGCGCGAAGCGGAACTGCATTTCCTCGGCGTCATCCCGTCGCTGGCTCCGGCCGCGCGTGACCGGCTCGAAGCTGCCGTGAACGGGGTGATCCACGGCATGTTCTTCGGCAAAGTGAAAGTCCCGGTCTGGACCGCGTCCGGGGTGTGGGAGGACGAAGCGGAGTCATTGCCCGAGCAAGGGGGCATGCCATGACCGTCGAGGAACGCCTGGAGCGGATCGAGGCGATGGTCGCGGCCCTTCTGGACCGCGACCAGCCGCGAGAGTGGTACTCGGTCGAGCAGTTCGCCCGCCTCGTCGGCCGGTCGGCCTTTACCTGCCGCGAGTGGTGCCGCCTGGGGCGGGTCGTCGCCCGCAAGAAGACCAGCGGCCGGGGCGCTCACCCGGCCTGGGCCATCTCCCACGCGGAGTTGCAGCGATTCCAGCGCGAGGGCTTGTTGCCCCGTCAAGTGACTACTTCACGTCACGGCCTTTGCCGTGCGATGGTCGATAACGCGAGCAATCATCATGAGCAACGAGAACCCACCTGAGAGCAGAAAGGCCAGGGCACGCGGTCAGCCGACTCCGGCCGTACCGAAACGTCGTGGCCGGCTCCCCGTCAATGCGGCCCTGCAACTGGACGATTCCCTGCCGCCGAACGAACACCACCCGCTGGCCGCGTCCGCCCCCGAAGTCCGCGCCGCCAGCCGCCTGCGACTCATCGCCGGCGTCCTCGCCCGTCTGGTGCGAACCGACATGGCGCGAAAAGCCTGATTTCGTACAATATCAAGTGCGCCTTGCGAGCAATTTCCCCTTGGAAAGTCGGGTGATCCGATGCGGGCATCGAAGGTCAAAAAGGAAGATCGGCCCCTGCGGATCGCCGGGTACGTCCGCGTCTCGTCGCAGCGTCAGGCCACCGAAGGCGACAGCCTCGTCGCCCAGCAGCACGAAATCGAACAGGAAGTCGAGTTCCGCAAGCGCCGCGAGAACCTTCAGGTCGAGTCGCTGGAGTTCTACGTCGATGCCGGCAAGAGTGCCAAGGACCAGAACCGGCCGCAGCTCCAGCGGCTCAAGCGGGACATCGCCGCCGGCCGGATCGACCTGGTCATCTGCTTCAAGCTCGACCGGATCACGAGGAGCCTCAAGGACTTCGTGGACCTGTGGGCGTTGTTCGCCGAACACGACGTGAACGTCATCTCGCTGCGGGAAAAGTTCGACACGTCGATGCCGACCGGCGAGGCGATGGTCCAGCTCATCATGGTCTTCGCCCAGCTTGAGCGGAAGATGACCGCCGAGCGGACGTTCTCGATCATGCGGGACCGGGCCGACCGGGGGCTGTGGAACGGCGGCCACGTCCTCGGCTACCGCTCCAAGCCCGACGACCGGGGCAAGCTGGAGATCGACCCGGAGGGGGCCGAAATCGTCCGCCGCATCTTCGACCTGTTCGAGGAACTCGGCTCGGCCGGGGCGGTGACCCGGCGGCTGAACGACCTCGGCGTCCGCTACCCGGCCTACCGCACCCGCACGGACAAGCAGCGGGGCGGCAACCGCTTCGTCAAGCAGAAGGTCATCGGCATCCTCCGCAACCCGATCTACCTGGGCCAGGTGCGGTGGGGCGAGGCCGTCCGCGAGGACTGCCACGACCCGATCATCAGCCGCCAGCAGTTCGACCGGGTGCAACTCGTGATCGGCAAAACGACCGTCCGCCGCATGAACCTGAAAAAGCCCAAGGGGCGCGTCTACCTGCTCTCGGGGTTGCTGCGGTGCCAGTGCGGGGCGCACATGGTCGGGGCGTCGGCCCACGGCCGCACGGACGTGAACTACTACTACGTCTGCACCCGCCAGCAGCACGAGGGGGGGAAGTACGGCTGCGGCTCGTCCCGCATCCCGGCGGTAGCCCTCGAAGACGCGATGATCGGCCGCATCCGGGACATCGGCCGGCAGGTCGAAGCCCGCGACCGCATCGTGCAGGAAGCGCTCGCCTGCCTCGGCGGCGAGGCGGTGCGCTTGCGGGATGAAGAAGACCTCGCCCGCCGACGGTTGACTCAGGTCCGGGCCGACATCGGCCGGTTGGTCGATGTGCTGAAGACCCTCGGGGCGAGGGGGCTTGCCAGCGTCCAGGCGGAACTCGAACGGCTGGAAGAGGAAGAGGGGCAGATCAAGAAGAACCTGTCCGACATCGCCCGGCGGCAGGCTCCCGTCGAGCGGGTCAGCGACGACGCTCGGTCCTTTCTGGAAACCTGGCAGGACATCGGGGAGTTGCTGGCGTCCGCCACGCCCGAGGAGCGGATGCAGATCCTCCAGCACTACATCGAGGTGGTCGAACTGGGCCAGATCGACCCGGAGACGCGAACCGGCTCCTACGCCATGCGGCTGTTCCCGGAGGTGCGGCCCGACCGGGGGTTCGATTTCGGCCGCGACAGCGGCCCGGACGACTCAACTCCCGGCCCCGAAACGACAAACGGAGCAGCCCCCGCAAGCGAGAACGGCTCCGTCGTTGTTAACCCTGGACGGCTTGGTTCGCACAACCGTCCAGAAAGCTCCCCCGGAAGGATTCGAACCTTCGACCCGCCGGTTAACAGCCGGCTGCTCTACCGCTGAGCTACAGGGGATCACACCACGGTTTATAGACCCCATCTGGTCTGAAGGCAAGGCCGGTCATTCAATACCCGCTCTGGCCCGAACCCCGGAGTCGGCTATGCGACTGGCGACCGTCCTCACCCCCCAAGGCCCGCGGGCGTGTCTCGCCGCCGGCGACCAGTACATCGACCTACACGCCACCGACCCGGGGTTACCCGCGTCGGTGAAGCTGCTACTCGCCGCGTCGCCCGAAATCCACAAGATCGCGGCGGAGGTAGGGAAGTCGCCGACCGCCATGCGGTACGCCGCGAACGCGGTGAAACTGCTCCCGCCGGTGCCGGACGCGGGCAAAATCCTGTGCGTCGGGCTGAACTACGCCGACCACGCGAAAGAAGGGGGCAAGGAGATCCCGACGGAGCCAGTCATCTTCGCCAAGTACAACAACACGCTGATCGGACCCGGCGACCCGATCAAGCTGCCGAAGGTGGCCCAGAAGGTGGACTACGAGGCCGAGTTGGTGATCGTGATCGGCAAGCGTGGGAAGCACATCCCAAACGACAAATCGGCAATGGCTTACGTCGGCGGGTACACCTGCGGGCACGACGTGTCCGCCCGCGACTGGCAGTTCCGCGGGGCGGAGAAGCAGTGGACGGTGGGCAAGACGTTCGACACGTTCGCCCCGACTGGGCCGGTGCTGGTGACTGCCGACGAACTGACCGACCCGCACTCGCTCCAGGTGCAGTTGCGGCTGAACGGCACCACCATGCAGAACTCGAACACCAACCAGTTCATCTTCCAGGTGCCGCACATCCTGTGGTTCATCTCGCAGGTGGTCACGCTCGAACCCGGCGATCTGATCTTCACCGGCACCCCGCCCGGCGTTGGCATCTCGCGGAACCCGCAAGTGCTGCTCAAGCCGGGGGATGTGACCGAAGTGGAGATTCAAAACATCGGTGTGCTGAAGAATCCGGTAGTAGCGGAGTGATGCGGCGATGAGCGACCCGGCGTCGGACGTGGGCGGCATGATCCGCGCCGGGGCCTGGGTCGCCGCGGGAGCGGTGCCGATCGCTGTGGCGTGTGGCTTGTGGGTGCGGGCGAAGTCAGGTACACTGTGCCCGCGGTGGCGTCCGCCGCGGTTCGTGTGGCCGGGGCCGGCTATCTTCGCGCTTTTCGTACTAGCTCTATTTGTACCTCCATTTTTAGTACCGATTGTCGACACCGGCGGTCTATTCCAAATCCTTTATCCGCAGGGCTTTCCGGCGTTGCCACCGCCGGCGACGGAGGAGGACATACGGGGCGTAACGGGCTTTCTCAAAGCGAAGTGGGTGCAAACTTTAGCCCTGCCGTTCATCCTTGCGGTCGCAGTCTTGTTGAGGAAGTACGCGTTCAGGGCAGCAATTGATTGGGTTCAAGAACTTCGTAACTTGCCCCGTTCCGTTGCCTTTGGAACGCTCGTGTTTCTTGCGTTCGGCATCGCCACATTCGCCGTAAACGCAGGCGTTGATTGGGCATCAAGGCAGATGGGGTTCACACCAGACGAACATCAATTGTCGAAACTGGGACGAGATGGGGACGGGTTCGGTGGAGTTTTCTTCGTGTTATCGGCGTGCGTGGTCGCGCCCGTCCTCGAAGAGTTTACGTTTCGTGGGTTGCTCGTCCCGTGGGCAGGTGGGCGGCGATACCGACCGTGGTTGTTGATGGCTTGGGCCTCAGTCGTGGTCGTGCTGGTGACCCGTCAACCGGTGATACCCCTAGTGTTTGTGGCTGTCCTTGCGGCGGCTCAACCTCTGGTGCGGTGGCCGGGGAGGCGGACGGGACAAGCGATCTGGTCGTCGTCGGCCCTGTTCGCCGCTATGCATTCGGCGGTGTGGCCCAGCCCGATCCCGTTGTTCGTGCTGGCTTTGGGGCTGGGGTATCTGACCGCACGCACGAGGAGTTGGCTACCGGCCGCGATCGCGCACGGGCTGTTCAACCTGGTGTCCACACTGTTCGTGTTTTCACGCGGCTAACACGTCCGGCCGACGTGCAGACGTGATGTGTTCGACGGTTTGACCGAGAACCTTCCGGTATACGGCAACGGTCTCAACTGCGGCCCGCTCCCACGAATACTGGGCGGCGTGCTCGATCCCCTTCACCCGCAAGCGGTTGAGTAGATCGTCATCCGTCGCCACCCGTCCCATCACATTCCGCCAGCCGGCCACGTCCTCCGGCTCGACATACCAGCCGTGGCCTCCCAACACCTCTTTCACCGCATCAGCGGTAGAAGCGATCACCCCACCGCCGCAGGCCAGCATTTCCACCGGCGGGAACCCAAACCCTTCGTAATGAGAAGGATACAGCAGTACCCGTGCTGCCGAGTATAGCGCTGGCAGGTCGTTAGCCGACACGTACCCAACGTGTCGCACGCCGGCGGGTTGCCCGAACTCGTCGAACAGCCTTCGTTCTACTTCCGCCCGCCAGCCCCAGGGGCCGACCAGCACAAGCGGACAATCGAAGCGAACTTGCGGCGGTAGGTCGGCGAACGCCCGGATCACGGTGCCAAGGTTCTTCCGCGGCTCGATCGTGCCGACACACAGGAAAAAGCGATCCGGCAGACCGTACTTCCGCCGCACGTTCGACACAACCTCTGTCGGCTGTAGAACATACTGCCGGCCGACGCCGTTGTAGACGACCGACACCCGGTCCGGCGGGCAGCCGAGTTCGTCGATCAACTCGCGGCGGACGGCGTGGGACACCACGATGACGTGCCGCGATCGGCCTAGACCCCGCTGAAAGTGCCGCTGGTGCTGCCGCACGCGGTCGGCCGGATGCCATTGCGGATACTTCAACACCGACAGGTCGTGGACCGTCACCACCGTCGGCAGGTGGGTGCGGAAGGGCACGAAGTTCGGCTCGTGGTACAGGTCGAACCCGAACGCGCGGGTGTACCCGACGAAGTGGAGACCGGATGCCGCCTTCGCCGCCGCCACCACAGCCGACCGCAAACCGCGCTTCACCGCGCTTGACCGCTGGTTCGGCGAAAGAGCAGGGGACTTCGGTTGCGCTCGCAGTCGGGCGACGGTGCGTGAGATCATCCGCCCTGGGTATAGATTAAACTGGTCCTCCTGAAAGTGGGAGCACAGCGCGGCGTACAGGTCGGCGACGTGATGGCCGACGCCGGTCTTCGGCTTCAGCGCGGCGAGGCCGTTCAGAACCACCCGC
>CANJKY010000129.1 GCA_947474875.1 Gemmataceae bacterium | reverse complement strand
TGCCGGACGTCCGACGTTCCACGTCCGGCACTGCCGGACCTACAGGACCCCGTCATGAGCGCACCACAGTACCTGAAAGACGCCACCGACCGCATGGAGAAGGCCCTCGGGGTGTTCCGCGGGGAGCTGCAAGGGCTTCGCACCGGGCGGGCCACCCCGGCCATGCTGGACAGCATCCGGGTGGAGTACTACGGCAGCCCGACGCCGGTCAAGCAGATCGCCAACGTGTCCTGCCCGGACCCGTCCACCATCCAGATCAAGGCGTTCCAGGCGGAGGACCTGAAGGAGATCGAGAAGGCCATCCGCAGCTCCGACCTGGGGCTGGCGCCGAACAACGACGGCAAGGTGATCCGGCTGAGCATCCCGGCCATGAGCGGCGACCAGCGGAAGAAGATCGTCGCCCAGATCAAGAAGCAGGCGGAGGCGGCCAAGGTGAGCTGCCGGAACATCCGCCGGGACGCGAACAAGCAGTTCGACGACGCCGAGAAGGCGAAGGCCATGACCGAGGACGACCGGGACAAGGGGAAGGAGAAGGTGCAGGACCTGCTCAAGCAGTACGAGGCGAAGATCGACCAGGCGGCCGCCGCCAAAGAGAAGGAAGTGATGGAAGGCTGATGAAGTACGGCCAGAGTTCACCACAGAGTCACAGGGAACACAGAGGGGCACCGAGCAGATAATCAGCCGTGTAAATCCAGGAAGGCACGAGGAAGAACAGAAGGCGCGTCTCTGTCTTCCCTCGTGCCTTCCTGTCTTCCGCCCTATCTTGGTCTTCCTCTGTGCGGCCCTGTGCCCTCTGTGACTCTGTGGTGAACTCTTCGCTCCCACCCCATGCGCACCCTCGCCGCCGTCGCCGACCTGTACCCCGCCGCCCCGGCCGACGGGCTGACCGCCGCCCAGGTGGCGGACAGCCGCGGGCGGTTCGGGGCGAACCGGCTCACCCCACTCCCGCGGCAGCCGGGGTGGCAGAAGTTCCTGGGCAAGTTCGACGAGCCGATCATCAAGATCCTGCTCGCCGCGTCTCTCCTCAAGATCGTGGTGGACCTGTTCGAGGCGTCCCCGCCGGCCGGCGGCGTCGCCCTGGCGGTGGTCGCCGCCGTCGCCGCCGCCCTGTACCTGCTGCGGCGGGCCGACTGGGTGCCGGCGGTCCTGTTCGCCCTGGCCGTCGCCCTGTTCGGCACGTCCGTCGCCCTCGCCCACCCGTCCGTCGAGGGGCTGGCGGTGATCGTCGCCGTGGTGCTGGCCACCGGGGTGGCGTTCCTGTCCGAGTACCGGTCCGACCAGGAGTTCGAGAAGCTGAACGCCGGCAAGGACGCCGGGCGGGTGAAGGTGCTCCGCGACGGGCACACGTCCACCGTGCCGCTGGACGAGGTGGTGGTCGGCGAGCTGGTGCTGCTCGAAACCGGGGACGAGATCCCGGCCGACGGGCGGCTGGTGAAGGCGACCGGGCTGCGGGTGGACCAGTCGCTGATGACCGGCGAGTCCGAGCCGGTGCGGAAGGACGCCCGCCAACCGGCCGGCGGGGCGGACGGCCCGGACCAGCCGGGGTGCGTGTACCGCGGCACGCAGGTGGTGGACGGCCTCGGGCAGATGACGGTGACGAACGTCGGCGACGACACCATGCTCGGGCAGATCGCCCGCCGGCTGGGCGGAGACGCCCCGGACGAGCCGGCCGACCCCGGGGACGCCACCGCCCGAGTGCAGCGGAAGCTGACCATCTCGAAGGAGCAGACCCCGCTCCAGCGGAAGCTCACCCGGCTGGCCGACCTGATCTCGAAGGTGGGGTACGCGGCGGCGGCGGCCATCTTCCTCGCCCTGCTCGTCCGCGGGCTGTTCTTCACCACCCCGGCGGAGGTGTTCTGGCCGGCCACCCGCACCGAAGCCGTGGCGGTGGTGGGCAATCTGCTCGGGTACTTCGTGTACATGGTGATCGTCATCGTGGTGGCGGTGCCGGAAGGGCTGCCGATGAGCGTCACCGTGTCCCTCGCCCTGGCCATGCGGAAGATGACCCGGTCGAACGCGCTGGTGCGACAACTGGTGGCGACGGAGACGATCGGCAGTGCCACCGTTGTCTGCACGGACAAGACCGGCACGCTGACGCAGAACAAGATGCGGGTGGTGCGGGTGGGCGTCGGCGGGCGGGTGATCGAACAGGGCGACCGGGCATTCGCCCCGACCCGGGCGAAGGGGGTGCGGGCGGCCGTCACCTCGCCCACCGACTGGATCGCGGTGAACGCCGCCGTGAACAGCACCGGCACGCTGGAGGAGAAGGAGGGCAAGACGGTGGTGGTCGGCAGCAGCACCGAGGGCGCGTTGCTGCTCTGGCTCCGCGACGCCGGCACCAACTACGCGGCCGAGCGGCTGCACCACCCGGCCGCGTTCCGCTCGGCGTTCTCGTCCGAGCAGAAGAAGATGACCACCGTGGCGACCGCCGGCGGCGGGCCGGTGGCGCTGGTGAAGGGGGCGCCCGAGGTGATCCTCGCCCGCTGCTCGAACCTCACCCCCGCCGAGCGGGCGGAGGTGGACGCCCAGATCGCCGCCGCGTCTGCCGCCGCCATGCGGACGCTGGCGTTCGCCCACAAGCCGCTGCCCGCCGACTTCCCGGCCGACCAGGACGCCGCGTCCGACCGCCGCGGCGAGTTCGAGGCCGGGCTGACGTTCGACGGGTTCGTGGCCATCCGCGACCCGGTGCGGGCGGACGTGCCCCTGGCCGTCACCCGCTGCCGGCTGGCCGGCATCGACGTGAAGATGATCACCGGCGACAACCCGGAGACGGCCCGCGCCATCGCCACCGAGGTGGGGTTGCTCGACCGCCCGGACGCGCTGGTCCTCACGAGCGCCGAACTGGCCGCCCGCACGGACGAGCAGTTGAAGGCCGATCTGCCGCGGCTGCGGGTGGTGGCCCGCGCCCAGCCGCTGGACAAGTACCGGCTGGTGAAGCTGCTTCAGGAGCAGGAGCACGTCGTCGCCATGACCGGCGATGGTACCAACGACGCCCCCAGTCTGAAGAAAGCCGACGTCGGTCTGGCGATGGGCGTGGCCGGCACCGAGGTGGCGAAGGAGGCCAGCCAGATCGTGCTGCTGGACGACTCGTTCGCCACCATCGTGAAGGCGGTGCAGTGGGGGCGGGCGCTGTACGAGAACATCCAGCGGTTCATCCAGTTCCAACTGACCATCAACTTCTCCGCCCTGCTCATCGCCTTCCTCGGCCCGTTCTTCGGGCTGAAGCCGCCGTTCACCGTACTGCAACTGCTGTGGATCAACGTGATCATGGACACGTTCGCCGCCATCGCCCTGTGCTCCGAGCCGCCGCGGCCGGGGCTGATGCGGGTGCCGCCCAAGCGGCGGGACGAGAGCATCGTCACCCCGCCCATGCTCCGCACCATCTTCGCCACCGGCGGGTTCTTCGTGGTGGTCATGATGACCCTGCTGGCCGGCATGCAGGCGGCCGGCTGGTTCGACCCGCACTGGCAGCCGCGGGAGCGGTGGACGCCCGAGTACGCCGCCCTGCACCAGTCTGACGCGTTCCCCGAGCTGACCGCCCGACAGGTGACGCTGTTCTTCACCACCTACGTGTTCTTCCAGGTGTGGAACCAGATCAACTGCCGCAGCCTGACACCCCGCGTGTCCGGGTTCCGCGGGCTGTTCCAGAACCCGCTGTTCCTGCTCATCGCCTCGCTCACGGTGGTCGGGCAGGGGCTGATCGTGTCGTTCGGCGGGAAGGTGTTCGCGGTCGAGCCGCTGACCGTAGCGGACTGGCTGTGGATCGCCCTGGGCACCACCAGCGTGCTGGCGTTCGCCGAACTCTCTCGCCTGGTGCGGCGGCTGGCCGGGTGGAGGTGAGTTGCGTTCGAGGTGTGGGCTTCTTCCGTGGCACCGGCGGCCCGCCGGTGCTATGGGAAACCTACTCGGGCGGAAACAGGAACCGCAGCACGGCCGGGTAGCGGGCGGCCCAGGCGGACTCGTTGTGCAGGCCGTCCGCCTCCTCGTGGAACCGGAACCACTCCGGCGGGCGGTGCCGCAGGTGGAACGCCAGCCGGTGCGCCCGCCGCAGCATGGCCGCCATCCCCGCCTCGCTGTGCCCCTCCCGCGTGCCCATGTCCACCCACAGCCGGCAGTCGGCCAGCCCCCGCGGGTCGTCCGCCACCTCGCGGATCAGCCGCTCGTCGTCCCACCACAGCGACGGGGACAGCGCCGCCCCCAGCCCGAACACGTCCGGGTGGTCCCGGCACAGGTGCAGGGAGATCAGCCCGCCCATGCTCGACCCGCACACCCCGGTGTGCTCGCGGCCCTGCCGGGTGCGGTACTCGCGGTCGATGAACGGCTTCACCTCGTCGATCAGGAACCGGGCGTACTTCGCTGACAGGTCGTCCCGCTCGCCCGGCTTCGGCCCGTACTCCTTCAGCCGGTCCGGGGTGTTCGCCACCCCCACCTGAATAATGGGCCTGATCTCCGCGCACCGGGCCAGCCGCTCGGCCGTCTCGTCCGCCCGCCACGGCACCCCGGCGAACGACGTGTGCGCGTCGAACAGGTTCTGCCCGTCGTGCAGGTACAGCACGGGGTAGCGGGCGTGCGGGTGCAGGTCGTACTCCGGCGGCAGGTGGACGGTGAGCGTCCGCGGGTGCGGCAGGAAGTCGGACGCGAAGTCCGGGTGATACCGCACCGAGTTGCGGCCCCAGCCGGGCACCTCGACCTCCACCCGCAGACCGGGGGCGGCGGTCAGTTCACGGGGCCGGTGCTCGCGGCCGAGGTGGTCGAGTTCGGCCTGCCGCCAGGTGCCGCGGGTGAGCAGGTAGCGGTGGCGGGAGCCGGCGGGCAAATCGAGGTGGGTGCGGAAGGCGGCGTCGTGCCAGTCCAGGCGGCGGAAGTCGGCCTGCCAGCGGCCGAGCGGGTCGGCGTCCCCGCAGATGTACACGGCCTCCCACGGGGGCAGGCCCGGCGCCCGGACGACGAATTCCACCATGTGAGTAATGTAGTCCGGACCTCACCCCGCCGGTTCCCGAAAGACCCCCATGCCCACCCCGCGACTCGCCCGGCTGCTGCTCGTGCTGGCGGCGGTGCTGTGGAGCGCGGGCAGCTTCTTCATGCGGGTGCTGGGCGAGCCCACCGCCTTCGGGCTGCACGAGCCGAAGCTGTCGCCGGTGCAGATCGCGTTCTGGCGGGGGCTGTTCGCCGGCCTCATCCTGGTGCCGCTGGTGCGGCCGAAAGACGTGCGGTTCCGCCTGCCGATGGTCGGCATGGTGGCGTGCTTCGCGGTGATGAGCGGGCTGTACCTGTCCGCCCTCGGGCTGGGCAAGGCGGCGAACGCCATCCTGCTGCAGAACACCGCCCCGGTGTGGGTGTACCTGATCGGCGTGTACCTGCTCGGGCACCCGGCGGACGGGCGGGCGCTGCGGAGCACCCTGCTGGCGATGGCCGGCGCCGGCGTCATCGTGGCGGGGAACTGGCCGCGGGATCTGGAGCCGGCCGAGCGGACGAACCAGATCGTCATCCTGCTCATGGCCGCCGGCAGCGGGGTGATGTACTCCGGGGTGGTGCTGTTCCTCGGCCACCTGAAGGCGGAGTCGCCGGCGTTCCTGATGGTGCTCAACCTGATCGGCAGCGCGGCCTGCCTGGGCACGGCGGCGTTAACGAACTGCCTGCTCGACGCCGGGTGGTCGGGGTTCGTCGGCTGGCTGACCGCCCCGACCGCCGGCCAACTGGCGTTCCTGGCGGTGTTCGGGGCGGTGCAGATGGCCGTGCCGTACTGGCTGTTCGCCCGTGGGCTGCGGGTGGTGTCGGCGCAGGAGGCGGCGGTCATCACCCTGCTGGAGCCGGTGCTCAACCCGGTGTGGGCGTACCTGATCGCCCCGGACAAGGAGGTGCCGACCGGGTGGACGGTGGCCGGCGGGCTGGTGCTGCTGGCGGCGCTGGCGTGGCGGTACATGCCGCGGCGGAAAACCGCTGGCAGGCCGGAGGGCTGACGGGTAGGCTGCAAGCTCACCCCACGAGAACCGCCCCGTGTTCGCCCGCACCCGCCTGCGCCCGCTGCCGCTCGAAGACCGTACCGTCCCGGCCGGGCTGTACGAGGGGTTCGACACCGTCACCCCGACCGCCTTGCCCGCCGGCTGGACGTCTGTGACCGACGTCGGCCCGGCCGGGGGCTGGCAGACGGACGCCGGTACCGACGGCACCCGGTACGCGGCGCACACCTCGAAGAATTACGCCGACGTCGCCCAGGGCACATTTCGGGCGGACAGGTCGCTGGTGTCGCCGGTGATCGCCGTCCCGAACGCCGCCGACGTGCAACTGAAATTCTCCCAGACGTACTCCTTCTACAACTTCGGTACGACCGACTACTTCAACGGCGGGGTGCTGGAGATCAGCATCGGCGGCGGGGCGTTCCAGGACATCCTGGCCGCCGGCGGGTCGTTCGCGGCCGGCGGGTACACCGGCACCATGAGCGGGGCGTCCCTCGGGGCGTTCTACGACAACCCGCTGGCCGGCCGCCAGGGGTGGGTGGGCAGCACCCTCGGGTTCGCCAACGGGCTACAGTGGTTCGAGACGGTGGCGAACCTGCCGGCCGCCGCCCGCGGGCAGAACGTGCAGTTCCGCTGGCGGATGGGCGTGACCACCTTGAGCACGTCCGGCCAGGGGTGGTATGTGGACACCGTCCGTGTCGGCACACCGGCTGCCACCCTCCAGGCGGTGTCCGGCGGGGGCCAGACGGCGGCGGCCAACGCCACCTACGCCCAGCCGCTGCGGGTGCGGGTGCTGGACACCGCCGGCGACCCGGTAGGCGGCGCGCCGGTCACGTTCACATCGCCTCTCAACCCCGGCGGGGCCACTTACCTGGTGTCCTTCTTTCGGCCGGGCGAAACGCCCATCGGCGTGTTGACCGTGTACACCGACGTCGACGGGTACGCCCAGGTGACGGTGCGGGCGAACGGTACCGCCGGCACCGGCGACGTGACGGCCACCACCCCGGGCGTGGGCACCACCTCCACCTTCACCATGACCGTCACCGGCGGCGGAACCGGCGGCAGCGACGGGGTAGGGTACGCGGCCGGCGCCGGGCGGGGCGGCGGGCCGCGGGTGAAGGTGTTCGACCGCACGAACGCCCTCAAGTACGACTTCTTCGCCTACGATCCGGGGTTCACCGGCGGGGTGGTGGTGGCCACCGGGGATCTGAACGGGGACGGGGTGCGGGACATCGTCACCGCCCCGGAGAGCGGCGGCGGGCCGCACGTCAAGGTGTTCGACGGGGCGACCGGGAAGGAACTCCGCAGCTTCTTCGCGTTCGACCCGGGGTTCGTCGGCGGGCTGAGCCTGGCCGTCGGGGACGTGAACGGCGACACCGTGCCGGACATCGTGGTGGGGGCCGGCGCCGGCGGGGGCCCGCACGTGGCGGCGTTCAACGGCCAGACCGGTCACATCATCCGCAGCTTCTTCGCCTACGACGTGGGGTTCCGTGGCGGGGTGAGTGTGGCCGTCGGCAACGGGGAACTGATCGTCGCGGCCGGGCCGGGCGGTGGTCCCCACGTGAAGGTGTTCAGCTCGTCTTCCGACAGCCCGGTAGCCAGCTTCTATGCGTTCGACTCCGGGTTCGCCGGCGGGGTGAACGTGGCGGCCATGAGCAGCCTGTTCAACACCGGGGAGGGGATCGTCGCCGGCCAGAAGGCGGGCGGGTCGGCCGTCGCCCTGTTCAACAAGCGGGGCACCCGGGTCGGCGGGGAGGAGCCGTTCGCCGGGTTCACCGGCGGGACGCGGGTGGCCGGCACCGGCCTCACCCTGTCGGACGGTCCGGCGTTCGTGGAGGCGGCCGGGCCGGGCGGCGGGCCGCGGGTGCGGGGCCGCCGCCCGGTGCTCAGCGAACCCGACCAGACCGCCGCCACGTTCAACGAGGTGTTCGACATCTTCGCGTTCGAGCCCGGGTTCACCGGCGGGGTGAATGTGGGG
>CANJKY010000128.1 GCA_947474875.1 Gemmataceae bacterium | reverse complement strand
GGAAGGGAATCCAACCGGTTGGGACGAAGGAGCGGAAGGATTTCGCCGGCTCCGACACGGTGAAGCTGGCGGTGAACGGCAACCGGTTCTGGTACGAGGTAGACGGCGTGCGGTTGGCCGGCATGGCGAACGGAATGCTTCGCAATCACCAAGAGTTGGCGTGTGACGGTACGCAGGTCTTCACCCGCTTCGGCAGCGTCCGAGTGAACGGTTCGCAGGCCGGAGAACTCGAATACACCCAGGGCTTGAGTTCGCCGGACGACTCAGTCGGCTGGCCCGGTGACATCGTGGCCCCCCTCCGCTGGGCTTTCCGCGGAGTATCGCCCGGCACCCCGCTCGCCCTCCTGAGCGAGCGGGAGGACAACGGCGGGTTGCGGCAAACGTTACGAATGACCGGCCGGGACGAGGTATTCGACGGCACGCGGTGTGTCGAGATCGAGCGGGAGATTGTAGGGCCGTACAACACGTCGAGACAGACGTTCTGGCTGGATCCTGAAGCGGGGTATCTGCCGAAACGGATCGGCGACACGACGATCGAGTACGCGCCTCACCCGACCCTCGGCTGGGTTCCGAACCGGTGGACGACTTCCGCGGCCACGAGATTCGGATATCTGCCGACCCGCACGGCGGTGACGGTGGATTCGTTCGAGTTGCGTGACTCGATCCCGGACGACCGGTTCGTCATCAAGTTCCCGGTCGGGAGTCACGTGATAGATATGCGGAAGTCGCCGAAGGGGGTCGTCACCCTGGTGGTTGCCGAAGACGGGTCGCTGGTGCCGGAGGATAAGAAGGATCCGCCGCCCGCTCCACCAACCCCGGAGCCGCCGACTCGGTCGTTGCAGCACACCCTCTGGGTTGTCGGCGGGATCGTGGCGGTGTTCGTCGCCCTCGTTGTGCTGCTCAGGCGGCTGGCGAGAAACCGGACAGACGATTCCCCGGATTCCGGATCTTCCCCGCCCCTTCTCTCTTGACCCGTCGATTTTTTCTGGCTAACTTCCCCACCAATCCACCAGGAGTAGCACCGAGAGGCCGGCCCCGCAGGTCGATGCCAGCACCCCGACCCGCGGCCTTCGCTTCCGACCGACCACGGACGGTCTCACGTCCGCCCCACGCCAGCCCACGGACGGGTTCCCTGTCACACCTCCGCGACCCGTGATCCCCGATGCCGAGCCGACGCGCGAGCGACCTGCCGTCCGACGGAACCCCCGCCGGTAGCCCCGGCGTGTGCCCGGATGACCGGCCGCACCCCGGACTACCCACCGGGGCGTCCGGCCGCGTCATCCGGGCGGCGGCGAAGGTGAACCTGTTCCTGGAAGTGCTGGGCAAGCGGGCGGACGGGTTCCACGAGCTGGCGACGCTGATCACGCCGGTGAACCTGTACGACACGCTGGAAGTGCAGCAAGCGGCGGGCGGGGAACTGCGGCTGGTGTGCGACCCGCCGACCGTGCCGGCCGGCCCGACCAACCTGGTGTGGAAGGCGGCGGAAGGGCTGCGGCGGGCGTTCGGAGTGACGGCCGGGGCGGACATCCGGCTGACCAAACGTATCCCGCACGAGGCCGGGCTGGGCGGCGGGTCGAGCGACGCGGCGACGGCGATTGCGGCGCTGAACGCGGTGTGGGGGCTGAACCGCAGCACCCGGGAACTCGCCCCGGTGGCCGCGGCGGTCGGGTCGGACGTGCCGGTGTTTCTGCTCAACGGCCCCGGCTGGTGTACCGGCCGCGGCGAGATCGTGACCCCGGCAGCGGTCGGTGGACCGCTGCACCTGGTGATCGTGAAGCCGCCGGTCGGGTGTCCGACGGCCGAGGTGTACAGGCGGGTGACGGTGCCGGCCGCGCCGCTCGATGGGCAAGAAGCCCTCGCGGCCCTGGCGTCCGGCGATCCGACACGGGTGGCGGCGGCGCTGCACAACCGGCTACAGCCGGCCGCATTCGACTTGCAACCGGTGGTGCGGCGGGTATACGACGCCCTCAACTCGTGCGGGCCGCTCGGCTGCCTGCTGAGTGGGAGCGGGTCGTGCGTGTTCGCCGTGTGCCGCGACCGCCAAGACGCCGCCCGCGTCGCCCGCCGGTTCGAGACCGAAACCCGCGACGAGTTGCCCGGTTGTCGGGCGTTCGCCGTGACCACCCCCGGTGCCATGACCTGACCGTCTGCCCCACCTCTGCAAAGGAGTGCCCCCCGTGACGATCACCGAAGTCCGCATCAAACTGTGCGAGATGAACAGCGAGCGGCTGATGGCGTTCTGCTCGGTCACGTTCGACAACGCGTTCGTGGTGCGGGACCTGAAGATCATCGAGGGCACGCGGGGGGTGTTCGTCGCCATGCCCAGCCGCAAGCTGATGGACCGGTGCGGGTGCGGGTGCAAGAACCACCTGCGGGCGCGGTTCTGCAACGGGTGCGGGCACAAACTGGACGAGGCGCGGGCGGCCCGCGACCCGGACGGGCGGGCGAAGCTGCACGCGGATATCGCCCACCCCATCCACGCCGGCGCGCGGGAGTTGGTGCAGGCGGCGGTCATCCGCACCTTCCACGAGGAGAAGGAGCGGGCGAAGATGCCGGGGTACGTGTGCCGGTACGACGACTACGACGCCGGGGACTACGAAGACCACCCGATGAGCTACGGCGGGATGGTGGCGGAGATGGGCGGCGGGAAGCGGGTGGCGGCCCACGCCGGGCACGGCCCCGCCCCGCGGGGCACCCATCTGAGCGACGCCCCGGTGCGGGCCCGGGAAGAGTTCGCCGACGGCATCCGCTGAGCAGAGGAGCAATCGAAAGCCCGCCCACAGCCGTGGGCGGGCTTTTCCCGTTTACCCCGCCGGCTGACCGGCTTCCCGCGCCTTGCGGGCGTCGATGAACGACTTCACCGCCAGCCCGACCAGGATGCCGCACGCCAGCGACATCCCCAGCCCGACTTTCACCCCCGTCTTGTTCCAGTCGAACCCGCCGCGGAACACCGGCATGAACCCGCCGATGAACCCGATCAGGCCGATGGCGGCGGCGGCGTGCATGGCGTGCTTGAGCAGGTTGTTGTTGAAGATGACCGCCGCCACGCACAGCAGCAGAGCCGCCCCCACCCCGGCCGGGATGAGCGCCGTCTTGCTCACCGGCTCCGGCGGCACCTCGGGGGCGGCCGGGTCCGCCTCCTTCGCCTTGAGCGTCGCCTCTTCCGCCCGCTTCTTGCTCTCGGACACGCCGTTGAAGTAGCCGTACAGACCGAGGATGACGAGCGCGAGGCCGACGAACAGGGTGTTGTTGGTCATCGGGGAGGGGTCCGGGGTGGGTGTTGGTGGGGGTGTTTTATGGCGAGCGGCCGGGTTTATCCCGGCCGTTTTCCGACGGCCGGGATAAACCCGGCCGCTCACAAAGATGAACCAGTGAGCGCCGCCAGCACCCGGTTCACCAGTTCGTCCGGGCCGGCGAGGTCCAGCACCCACGCATCTTTGAACACCGTCAGTTCCTGCGAGCCGAGGCGGTAGCGGGTGAGGCCGGTGCCGAACCCGGGCTCGTCGTGCCAGGTGTCGTCGGCCACGACGCCGAGTTCCCGCAGCACGGCTTGCAGTCGGACCTGCGTTTCGTGGTCCTCGGCGGCACAGATGTCGATGCGGAGCATGGGAAGCAATCAATCGGCACGCGGATGACGCGGACTCCGGCGCGGATAAACACGGATCAAATCCAAGATCTGATTTCCGATCTGCGCCGATCCGCGCTGAAATCCGCGTGCGGTTTTTTCACTCCCACTCGATCGTCGCCGGCGGCTTGCTGCTCACGTCGTACACCACCCGGTTCACCCCCTTCACCTGGTTGATGATGGCGGTGGACACCCGCGCCAGCAGGTCGTGCGGCAGGTGGCTCCAGTCGGCGGTCATGAAGTCGTCCGTCTGCACGCACCGCAGGGCCACCGTGTTCTCGTAGGTGCGGCCGTCGCCCATCACTCCTACCGACTGTACCGGCAGCAGCACGGCGAACGCCTGACTCGTCTTGCGATACCACCCCGTGCGGTGCAACTCTTCCAGGAAGATGGTGTCGCACTTCCGCAGCACCGCCAGCTTCTCGGGCGTCACCTCGCCCAGGCACCGCACGGCCAAGCCAGGACCGGGGAACGGGTGCCGCCACACGACTTCTTCCGGCAGCCCGAGTTCCAGCCCGAGCCGCCGCACCTCGTCCTTGAACAGGTCGCGGAGCGGCTCGATCAGTTCGAACCCGAGTTCCTTCGGCAGCCCGCCGACGTTGTGGTGTAGCTTGATGGTGGCCGCCGGGCCGTCGGCACTGCCGCCGCTCTCGATCACGTCCGGGTACAGCGTGCCCTGAGCCAGGAAGTGCGCGTCCGGGATGGACTTCGCCTCGTGCTTGAACACGTCGATGAACACCCGGCCGATGATCTTCCGCTTCTCCTGCGGGTCGGTCACACCCTTCAGTTCGCCGAGGAACCGCTGGCCGGCGTCCACCGCGTGCAGATCGGCCTTGAACCAGTCGCGGAACGTGTGCCGCACCACCTCCGTCTCGCCTTCCCGCATCAGCCCGTTGTCCACGTAGATGCACG
The DNA here is from genome assembly GCA_947474875.1 of Gemmataceae bacterium. Classification (GTDB taxonomy): domain Bacteria; phylum Planctomycetota; class Planctomycetia; order Gemmatales; family Gemmataceae; genus JALHQU01. Next base: position 3,402 of record CANJKY010000128.1, on the reverse strand, counting down.
CCACCTGCGGGCCGATGGCCTTCACCAGCAGGGCGGCGCACACGCTCGAATCCACCCCGCCGCTCAGCCCGCAGATCACCCGCTTGTTCCCCACCTTCGCCTTGATGTCGGCGACGGTGCGGTCGATGAAGCTGGTCATCTTCCACTGGCCGGAGCAGCCGCACACGTCCCGCAGGAAGTTCGCCAGGATCTGCCCGCCGTGCGGGGTGTGGCTCACCTCCGGGTGAAATTGCAACCCGAACACCGGCTTGGACGTGTGCTTCACCGCCGCCAGCGGGCAGGTGTCCGTCTCGGCCAGCGGGACGAACCCGGCGGTCGTCTGCACCTGATCCCCGTGGCTCATCCACACGGTGGACTCGACCGGGTAGCCGCGGAACAGGGTGTTCGCGTCCGTCACTTTCAGCGTGGCCCGGCCGTACTCGCGGGTGTGCGAACTGCCGCCCACCTTCCCGCCCATCGCGTGACACACCAGCTGCATGCCGTAGCAGATGCCCAGCACCGGAATGCCCAGGTCGAAGATGGCGGGGTCGCAGTGCGGGGCGCCGGGTTCGTACACGCTGGCCGGCCCGCCGGACAGGATGATGCCCTTCGGGTTTAGCGCCTTCACCCGCTCGGCGGACAGGTCGTGGCGGACGATCTGGCAGAACACGTTCAGCTCCCGCACCCGCCGGGCGATGAGCTGCGCGAACTGCGAGCCGAAGTCGAAGATGAGCACGAGTTCGTTTTGCATGAGGTGTCACCACGAATAACACGAATCTCACGAATCAGAAAAGAAATCGGTCCCTGATTTCATTCGTCCGATTCGTGGTTAACCCTTCTTCCCCAGTTCGGCGGCGCGGAAAGCGGCGGCTTCCACCGCGTCCATGGCGGCGGCGCGGAACCCGGCGCGCTCCAGCGCGTGCAGGCCGGCGATGGTCGTCCCGCCGGGGCTGGCGACCGCGTCCTTCAGCGCCGCCGGGTGGGTGCCGGTTTCGAGCACCATCTTCGCCGCCCCGAACACCGTTTGCGCCGCCAGCTTCAGGGCCACCTCCCGCGGCAGTCCGACCCGCACCCCGCCATCGGCCAGCGCCTCGATCAGCACATACACGAACGCCGGCCCGCTGCCGCTCAGTCCGGTGACGGCATCGAGTTGGTGTTCCGGCACGGGGAAGGCGGTGCCGACGGAATTGAGCAACTCACCGACCAGTTCCACGTCGTCTTTCGTCGCCGACGGCCCGGCCGCGAACCCGGCGGCACACGCCCCGACCAGCGCCGGGGTGTTCGGCATGACGCGAATCAGTCGTGTGGAGAGACCGAGGGCGTCGGCGAGTTGCGTCAGCGTCACCCCGGCGGCGATGGAGACGACGAGGTGCTTCGGTGTGAGTAGCGGGCGGAGTTCGGCCAGCACAGCCGGCAGGATTTGCGGCTTCACCGCCAGGAACAGGGTTTCACACCCCCGCACCACGTCGACGTTAGACCCGACCGCCCGGATGCCGGTGTCGGCGGTGAACTTGGCCCGCGCCGCCGGGTACGGGTCGGCCGCCAGGGAGTGCGCCGCATCCAGCAGCCCGGCCGCGATCCACCCCTTGGCCAGGGCGGTGGCCATCTGTCCGGCACCGAGGAACCCGAGGGCGTGTGCGGTCATGGCGGCACGCGGGTGGGAAAGGAATCATGATAGCGGCCCCGTCAAGAGGTGGGGTGGCGGTTTCCCGGCGAACCGTGCGGACGGGTGCCACCACCGGCCGGCTGACGCCAAGCCGTTCGCCGTCGGCCTGTTACGTCTCGGCCTTTTGCCCGCGGGCGGGGGGTGGTAAAATCCCGCATGTTCCCCCGCCCGCCGGGAGCCGAGTATGAAGTGTCAGCGGTGCTCGAAGCCGGCCACCTTGCACATCACCGAGGTGCTCCCGCACGACAAGTTCGACGAGTTCCACCTGTGCGAGGAGTGCGCGAAGAAATACCTGTATGCGTCCGCCGGCAAGAAGGCGGGGAAGGGGGGCGGTGAGGTGGACGACCCGGGCGGCAAAGTGTGCGAGGCGTGCGGGCTGAAGTTCGTCGAGTTCCGCAACTCCGGGCGGCTCGGCTGCCCGCACGACTACGACTCGTTCCGCGAGGAGCTGGTGCCGCTGCTGGAGAGCATCCACGGGGACGCCAAACACGCCGGCAAGGGGCCGCGGCGGGGGCCGAAGGCGAAGGCCGACCAGCACGAGCTGAGTGCCGCCCGCCGGCAGCTACAGAAGGCGATCACGGAAGAGGATTACGAGGCCGCGGCCAAGCTGCGGGACAAGATCAAGCGGCTGGAAGACCAGGGCTGACCCCCGCACCGCCAACGGCAGGACGTGCCCGCATGAACCCGTGCCACTTCTGCGGCCAGCCGGCCACCATTCACTACACCAGCCTGTTGAAGAAGAAGAAGGTGCAGCAGCACCTGTGCGAACGGTGCGCGCGGGAGAAGGGGGTGGTGTCCGGCGACGCCGGCGGGGCCGGGCCGGTGCCGCCGCTCAACCTGCAGGCGCTGGTGCAGCTGATCATGGGCCAGCACCCGGCGGCCGATACCGCGTCGTTGAAATGCCCGACGTGCGGGCTAAAGTATGCCCAGTTCCGGACGGACGGGCGGCTCGGGTGCGGGCACGACTACGACGCCTTCCGCCCCACCCTGGAGCCGCTGCTGGAACGCATTCACCGGGCCACCGCCCACGCCGGCAAGGTGCCCCGCACCCGCCGCCGGCGGGCCGAACTGGACGACCTCCGCGAGCAACTGGCCGCCGCCGTCGCCGCCGAGCGGTACGAGGACGCGGCCACCCTCCGCGACCTGATCCGGCGGAAGGAAGGGGCGGGATGAACCTGGACAACCTGCTGCAGAACCTGGGCGAGTGGCTCCGCGGCACCGGCGCCGAGTCGGACGTGGTGGTGTCCACCCGCATCCGCCTGGCCCGCAACCTGGCCGACGTGCCGTTCACCACCCGCGCCACCCCGGCCCAGAAGGGGGAGATCGAGGGGCGGGTGCGGGAGGCCATCGCCCGCGCCGAGCACTCGCCCAAGCTGGACTACCTGAGCGTCGCCGGCCTGCCCCCGCTCGACCGCCTGTTCCTGGTCGAGCGGCAGCTCATCAGCCGCGAGCTGGCGAACGCCCTGGACGGCCCCCGCGGGGTGGCGTTCGACCCCCGCGAGTCGGTGAGCGTGATGGTGAACGAGGAGGACCACCTCCGCATCCAGGTGATGCGGAGCGGGCTGGCCCTGGACGAGGCGTGGGAGACGATCGACAAGGTGGACGACGCGCTGGAGGCGCGGCTGAGCTACGCCTTCCACGAGCGGTTCGGGTACCTGACCGCCTGCCCGACGAACGTCGGCACCGGGCTGCGGGCGAGCGTCATGCTGCACCTGCCCGCCCTGGGCATCACGAAAGAGATCGAGAAGCTGTTCCGC
>CANJKY010000127.1 GCA_947474875.1 Gemmataceae bacterium | reverse complement strand
CCAACCGGTGCCGGGTGTCGGCGTCGATGCGAACGACGCTGCCGGGGGTGATCGTCACCCACTCGCCATTCAGTTCCATCTTGCCCGTGCCGGATAGGATGTAGTACACCTCGGTCGTGTGCCGGTGGTGGTGCCGCACGGAATCGCGGATGGTGGTGACGTGGACGGAACACGGCCCGCCGTCGGCGGCGGTGAGGATGCGGGTGCTGGCCCCGCACGGGCATGGCACCGTCGGTGCCTCGTCCCGGTGTCGCACGACGAACCCGCTCATGACCCACCTCCGGTACGCTCTGCTCGCGATTGTACTCGGCGTGGCGCTGGCGGGTGGCTGTCGGCGAACGTACCAGGACTTCACGCCGACCACCGAACCGACGAGACCGCCCGTCGCTCCGCCACAACCCCCGTCCGATAATACGGGCACCATCAGCGGTCGTGTTCTCTGGACCGGGGGCATCCCCACTGTACCGCCGATCCGCGGGCTGATCAGCACGAAGGACGGGCTACAGTGGGGCGAGGTGCCGAACCACTTCGCCCCGCGGATCGATCCGAAGTCGCAGGGCATCGCCGACGCCGTCGTATTCCTCAAAGCCAGTCCGATTGCGGGAACGATCCCACCGCTCACCGTCGAGCAATCCGACTGGACCATCAAGATTAGGCAAAGTGGTGAAACAAGCCGTATCGGGCTTGTAAAGGTCGGCGGCGAGATCGAGATGGTATCCCGCGACGACGAGTACCACTCGCTCCGCGCCCGCGGGGCGGAATTCTTTACCCTCCCCTTCCCCGCTCCGAACCAGCCGGTTCGGCGAAAAATGGACACGCCGGGGCACGTCGAGTTCACCAGCGCTGCCGGGTACTTCTGGTCCGCCGCCGACGTGTTCGTGTGCGAGCACGGGTTCTACACCACCACTGACACCGGCGGGCGGTTTACGCTGGGCGCGGTTCCGCCTGGCGATTACGAGTTGGTGGCGTGGCTGCGGAACTGGGAGTTACTCGGCCGCGACCGCGACCCCGAAACCGGCAAGATCGTCCGGTTGCACTTCGCCGAACCGTTCCGCCTGACCCGGAAGGTGACGGTGGCGGGTGGCAAATTGTCAGAGGTGGATTTCGCATTCCCGCCGACGAAGTGAGTGCCCCCATCGGTCAGGCCGTCGAGTTCTGACACCTGCCCCCTTGATCCTTCTACCCCGTTCGTTCACAATGCCCGTGCTTCGAGGTTCCTCATGCTCATCTACCCCGCCATCGACCTGCTCGGCGGCCGCTGCGTGCGGTTGCAACAGGGCGACTACTCGCGGGAGACGGTGTTCTCCGACGACCCGGTCTCCGTTGCGATGAAGTGGGTCGAACTCGGCGCCGACCGTCTGCACCTCGTCGACCTGGACGGGGCGAAGGACGGGCAGCCCGTGAGCGGCCTGGTCATCCGCCGGATCGCCGAAGCCGTGAGCGTGCCGGTGCAACTCGGCGGCGGCATCCGTACCGACGACCATTTGGCTGCGGTGTTCGACTGGGGCGTGCGGTGGGCGGTGCTGGGCACGAAAGCGTTACAAGACCCGACCTGGGTTCGTGCCGTCGCCGACCGCCACCCGCACCGGATCGTGCTGGGCCTGGACGCCCGCAACGGGTTCGTCGCCACCGACGGCTGGCTGGCCACCTCCACCACCAAAGCCACCGACCTGGCGAAGGCGGTGGAGGAAAGCCCGCTGTTCGCGGTGGTGTACACGGACATCGCCAAGGACGGGATGATGAGTGGGCCGAACTACGAAGCGCTGTCGGAGATGCGGGCGAGCACCCGGCTGCCGGTCATCGCGTCCGGCGGGGTGAGTTCGCTCGCTCACGCCCGCCGGCTGGCCGAAGCCGGCACGTTCGGCTGCATCGTCGGCCGGGCGCTGTACGACGGGCAGGTGTCCCTGCCCGACCTGTTAACCCTAGGCTCCGGATCGGGCGGCCCCGGTCAACGGACGGCGACTCCTTCGACGCACACGACCTGAACCGCCTCTCTCCGGACGACGGTTCGTGCCGCGCTGACGCCACCGAGCCACCTTCCTCCCTGCCGGCCCGCCCGGGGTGTTCCACCCCGCCGGGCCGCATTCGTTCCACACGAAGGGAGGGCTGTATGGGCCGTCACACGGTCGAAGACGTCCGCGACATCGCACTCGTCGGGCATCGCGCCGCGGGCAAGACCAGCCTGGCCGATGCCCTGTTGTTCGAGGCCCACGCGGTCGATAAGCTCGGGAAGGTGGACGACGGCACCAGCGTCGCCGACACGGACGAGGACGAGAAGCGGCACCACTTCAGCATCGACACGCACGTCCTGCACGCCGAGCACGCCGGCAAGCACCTGAACATCCTCGACGCCCCCGGCTACCCGGACTTCATTGGCGCCGCCCTGGAGGCGCTCACCGCCGTCGAAACGGCCGTCATCGTGGTGAGCGCGGTGAACGGGGTGGAGGTGAACACCCGCCGCATGTTCCGCGAGGCCGGCGCCCGCGACCTCAGCCGGGTGATCGTAGTGAACAAGGTGGACGCCGAGAACGCGGACGTGGCCGGGGTGGTAGACGCCATCCAGACGGCGTTCGGCAACAAGTGCGTGCCGTTCAACGTACCGGACGCGGACGGGGAGAAGTTCTCCAAGGTGGTGTGCGTACTCGACCCGCCGACCAAAGCGGACGGGTTCCCGATCGACCCGGCGGACGTCCGCACCCGGCTGACCGAGGCGGTGATCGAGGCGGACGAAGCGCTGATGGAGAAATACCTGCTCGAAGGCGCGGTGTCCGCCGACGAGTTGGAGGCGGCCATCCCGAAGGCGCTGGAAGCCGGCACCCTCATCCCCATCTTCTGCACCAGCGCGACGAAAGACATCGGGGTGAAGGAGTTGCTCGACGCCCTCAGCCGGTACGGGCTGTCGCCCACCTACGCCAAGCGGGTGCTGAGCGGGCTGAAGCCGAGCGCGAACGGGAACGGCACGCACAAGCCGGTCGAGCCGAAGTCGGACAGCGAGTTCCTCGGGTTCGTGTTCAAGGTGGTGAACGACCGGTACGTCGGGCACCTGAGCTTCATCCGCGTGCTGGCCGGGGTGCTCACCCCCAACCACCAGGTGGTGGACGTGAACACCGGCCGGGCGGTGCGGGTGGGGCAACTGCTGGAGGCACAGGGGAAGAACTTCGTGCCGGTGCCGGATGCCGGGCCGGGGGACATCATCGCGGTGGCGAAGGTGGACGGGCTGCACATCGGCGACACCCTCGCCTACCGGGCCGACGCCCCCACCCTGCCCCAGTTCGCGTTCCCGCAGCCGATGTTCAGCGTGGCCATCGAGGCGAAGACCCGCGGGGACGAGCAGAAAGTGTCGGCCGGGCTGCACAAGATCGCCGAGGAAGACCCGACGGTGAGGATCGCCCCCGACCCGCAGACGCACGAGCTGGTCATGTCCGGGGTCAGCCAGTTGCACCTGGACGTGGTGCAGGAGCGGCTGAAGCACCGGTTCGACGTCGAGGTGACGTCGAAGGAGCCGAAGATCCCGTACCGGGAGACTGTGACCACCGAGAGCGCCGGCGACCACAAGCACAAGAAGCAGACCGGCGGGCGGGGGCAGTTCGCCGAGGTACACCTCCGCATGTACCCGCTGCCGCGGGAGATCACCACCCAGCAACAGTTGGAGGAGCAGTTCGCCAACAAGAGCCGGTTCGAGAAGATGCGGAGCGCGCACTACGACCCGGCGCACAACTTCGCGTTCATCGACCATATCGTCGGCGGCACCATCCCTAACAACTTCATCCCGGCCGTCGAGAAGGGGTGCAAGGAGATGCTCACCCGCGGGGTGCTGGCCGGATACCGGGTGCAGGACCTGGCGGTGGAGGTACACTTCGGCAAGTACCACGACGTGGACTCGAGTGAGGCGGCGTTCATGACCGCCGCCCGGCATGCCTTCCGCAAGGCGTTCCTGGCCGCCCGCCCAGCGCTCATGGAGCCGATCGTCAAGATCGAGGTAACGGTGCCGGCCAAGTACACCGGCGCCATCCTGGGCGACATCGCCACCAAGCGGGGGCACGTGGAGAACCAGGACACCCTGCCGGGTGATTTGAACGTCATCTACGCCCGCATCCCGCTGTCGGAGGTGGCCCGGTATGCCGCGCAACTGAACGGCATGACCCAGGGGCAGGGTTCGTACACCCTGGAGTTGAGCCACTACGAACACGTACCAGCGAACGTGCAGCAACAGGTGGTGGCGAAGGCGGCGATCAAACACGAGGAGGAGTAACGGTTGTAGTGGCACAGGCCCGCGGTCGGCGTCCGCGGGCTTTCCTTTCTGCCAACCTCACAACTTGCCCCGGCGTTCTAGATTTGGCACACTGACGGTATCCCATCCCAGCACCCGGGGCAGGCCCGCCGAATGAAGGCGCTCATCAGTTTCTACGTCAACGACTGGTACTTCGCCGTGCCGATGACGATCATGATGCTCATCGCGTTCGCGATGGTCATCTGGCGGTTCCTGCTCAACCAGGGGGCCACGTCCAAGCTGGACCTACTGTTACCGGACCTACAGGCCAACCTGCGGCAAAAGGGGCCGAAGGCGGCCGTCGCCCTGTGCCAGCAGGAGAAGGGGCTGATCCCGAACACCCTGTTCGTGGCCGGCCTCCAGGCGTCCGAGCAAGGGGTGGCGGCCATGCGGCGGAGCATGGCCAGCGCGGTCGAGTTGGAAATCCTGCCGCGGTTGAACTTCCTCCTGCCGTCCATCCTGGGCATCGCCAAGATCGCCACCATGGTCGGGCTGCTGGGGACAGTCATCTCGATGATCGGCACGTTCAGCGCGATCGGCGAGGCCGGGGCGAAGGGGGCGGCCGGGGCGGCGGGTATGACCGCCCAGAGCGAGAAGATCGGCCTCGCCCTGTTCGCCACCGCCTTGGGCCTGCTCACCGCCATCCCGCTGGTTTTTTCCCACGTCATGTTCAAAGCGTGGATCGCCAAGTTCGAGACGCGGATGAAGGTGGCCGCCCAGACGCTCGTCTCCCTGGTGCAGAACGTGAAGAACAACCCGGACGGGGACGACGAGCCGGCGGACGACGACGGCCCCCGGATCGCCCGCCGCGCCCCCGCCCGCTGATTCCCACGCCGACGGACGGCCGTCCGTCGGCTTTCGCGAGTGACACATGGCCAAGCCGAACACGTTCGACGTGTGGTTCCTGACCGCCGATCAGGTGTACAAGGGCGTGCCGTTCGAGGTGGTGGCCGGGTGGGTGGACACCGGGCGGGTGTCGGCCGACGACAAGGTGCGGCCGAGCGGGGCCACCACCCCGTGGGTGCGGATCGCCGAACATCCGCTGCTGGCCGACTACCGCGCCCCGAAAGTGGCGATGGCCACGACGACCGGTGACGCCTCCGCGCCGGTTGATCCGCCGGAGCCGGAGATGGGTCACCGCAAGATGGCCGAGGACATGGACGACGACCCGGACATGATCCCACTCATTGACATCAGCCTGGTGCTGCTGGTGTTCTTCATGATGACCACCGCCGTGTCCGCCCTGTCCCCGGTGGACGTGCCGGCCATCAGCGTCGGGTCCGAGCTGAGCCAGGACGTGGACGCGCTGACGGTGCAGATCGAACTCCGCGAGAACGGGGAAGTGTACTACGCCCTCCGCGTCGGCGACCAGCCGATCGCCAAGGAGAACAACAACCTGGCCACCATCAGCGAGCTGAACGCCCGCATGGACGCGGTGCTGGCGAACGTCAGCCGCCCGCCGGAGGTCCGCATCGCCTGCCAGAAGAAGGTGAAGCACATTCAGGTGCGGCAGGTGGTGGAGCAGGTGCTGGACAAGCGGAAGCAGAAGCAGCAGATCGCGTACTACGCGGCGGAAGTGAACGAGCAACCGAAACAGTGACACACACGGGGAGCGGTTCATTTCATGGCGACACCCGGAACGTGGCTGGTGCGGCTGGCCGGCGACCCGACCCCGCGGCAACTGGACGACCCGCACAAGGTGCTGGACGGCGTCCGCGACGGGGAGTGGGAGCCGTCGGACGAGGTCCGCGGGCCGGGCGAGACCCTGTGGCGGCCGGTGGAAGAGCACCCGGCGTTCGCCGACGCCATCGCCGACATGGGGCCGCCCCCGCCGGAGCCGCCGGACGAGACGCACCTGGACATGAACCCGCTCATCGACGTGGCCCTGGTGCTGCTGGTGTTCTTCATCCTCACCGCCACCGTCACCTCCCTCCGCCGCACCATCGACCTGCCCCCGCCACAGTCGGAGGAGTCAGCCCAGCCGGTGCCGGTGGAGCAGATCCTGGATCGCATCTTCCGCGTGCAGGTGCGGATAGACGGGGACAAGCCGGTGGTGGAGATCGAGAAGCGGGCGATCGTGTACGACAACCTGGAGAAGGAGATGGCGGACGTGGTACGAGGCACCGGGCGGAAGGAGATGGTGCTGCACGCCGCCGACGACGTGTCTTGGGACATCTTCGTTCAGGTGCAGGGGGCGGCGAACAAGGCCGGCGTGCGGACGATTCACATCCCGACGCCAAAGAAGAAGTAGAGTGGTAGGCATACTCCGTGTGCCGTTCTTCCACCGCGAAGAACGGCACACGGAGTATGCCTACCACTCAGTTCTCAACGCTTCAGCTTCTGCGCGGCGACGATCATCTCGTACTTCCCGCCCCGCATGACCAACTCGAACCGCGTCTCCTCGATGTCCTCCGACCGCCGGTTCTGGTAGCTCTTCTCCATCCGCGACAACTTCTCCTCCATCTCCGGCGGGAAGAACGCCATGAAGTTCTTCGGGGTGAAGTCCAGGTTCAGGGCGATGCTCACGTCCTGCACCGACTTCCGCACGAAGTCGGTGAACTGGATCTGGCTGTTCAGCTTCTCCCAGTCCTTCGGCGAGCAGTAGGTGCCGGGCTTCGGGTTGCCCAGGTCGCGGAAGATGAACTGCTGCTTGCCCTCCGGCGGCACGGGCACCACTACCACCGCCCCGAGCGCGGACAACTGGTTCAGGTAGTCCCGACCGTCCCGCGTCTTGAAGCTGATGATCCACCGCAGCGACCGCGCCCGCGTGCTGTCCGACCCGTTGCCACCCGGCCCGTCGCCGTGCCCCTCGGTCCCACCCTTGCCCGGCCCGCCCGACCCTTTCTTATTGCCGATCATCTTGTCCTTGATAGCCTGGTCAAGCGACGCGAACTCCGTCGCCTTTCGGTCCGATATGGCCGGCGCGTCGTCGAACAGGGCCTTCATGTCCTCCTTGATTTGCGGGAGCATCTGCTCCGGGTTGGGGAGAACCTCCTTGATGTCCTCCTTCGTCGGGGTGTTATCGCCGGTCACCAGCGGGTCATCGACCCCCTTGCCCGCGCTGCCGGCCCCGAAGTCGTCGTCGCCGACCAGCCCGAGTTCGGCCCCCTTCCGCTGCTTGCCGAACGAGGGGATCATCAGGATGAGGGCGAGCAGGCCGACGAACGAGGCCAGAAGCAGGGCCGAGCCGGTGTACGAGATGGGCATCTCGAACCGCGGCGAATACGTCACCCAGAACGCCTTGTCGCCCGGCTCGGCCAGAGCGTCCGGGGCGACCACTTCGTCCTCGTGGTCGGTCAGCCCGTCCGGTTCGCCGATGTCGGGAATGTCGCGCTCGTCGCGGGGCATGGCACTGGCTCCGAGGTGGGAATCCTCTTCCCACAACGTACCTGATCCGCCGGGGTTTGCAAAGAACAGAGTGAAACAACAAAGCCGCGGGGTGGCGACCCCGCGGCTTCGGAAAAGCCGTGCCCTGGCGGGCGCGACGTTCGTTACTGTACGTTACTTCTTCACCTCGTACTCGGCGTCGATCACGTCGTCGCCGCCCTTCTTCTGCTCGCCGCTCGGGCTGGCCCCGGTCGGCCCACCGGCCCCCGCTTGCTGGGCAGCGGCGAAGTGCTGGCTCATTGCCTGGGCAGCAGTGTCCAAGTCCTGCACGGCGCTCTTGAT
>CANJKY010000126.1 GCA_947474875.1 Gemmataceae bacterium | reverse complement strand
GAGTCCGACCTGACCCGCATCGACCCCCGCACACTGACCGACATCGCCCCACAGATCCAGGTGGTGGGCGATCCGGTCGATGCCCGGTTCGAGTCCGCCGCCGAGGGGCAGGTGGTGCTCACCCCTCGCCCGTGGGGGCCGACCGTCGCCCGCTGGCTACTCAGCCTGGCCCTGGTACTGCTGGTGGTCGAGGTGTGGTACGCCTGGCGCGTGGGGCCATCCCGCTCACTGACGGCGGGGGTAGGGAACGCCGAGCAGACGGCGGTGCGCTCCCGGTGGCGGTGGGTGTGGGCCGCGGTCAGCCTGGTCCCGCTGGCTGTGGCCGCGGTGCTGCTGCTGACGGTGGCGCACGACGGGTACACCGGGCGGCTGCTCGGGTTCCTGCCGGACGACTGGCGGCAGCGGGTGGAGGCGGCCCTCGGGGTGCCGGCGGCCGGACCGGGCGAAGGCACCCGCTGGCGGCTGGAGGCGTTCGCCGTGTACCTGAAGTCGTTCGCCCTGGACCGGTGGCTGCTGGCCGGGCTGGTCGGCGTCGGGGTGGCGATCGTCGCCGGGCTGTACGCGCTGGAGCGGCGTGCGGCGGGCCGGTTCCGCCGGATCGTGCTGCCGGGGCTGCTCCGCGTCGCCGCCGTGCTGCTGCTCGGGTTCGTGCTGCTGCCGCAACTGCGGCTGGCGTTCGACCGCGAGAGCTGGCCGGACGTGGTGGTGATGCTGGACACGTCGGCGAGCATGGCGACGTCGGACCAGTTGCAGGATCCGGCGGTGCAGGCGAAGGCCCGCGAGTTGATGACGGCGGCGAACGTGCCCGAGGCGGATCGGCTTCGGCTGGCGAAACTGCTGCTCACCCGCAACGACGGCGACTGGCTCACCCGCCTGCTGTCCGGGCGGCAGGTGAAGGTTCACGTGTACACGATGGCGGACCAAGCCCGGCTGGTGGCGGAGATGACCGAGCCGAACGACCTGGCGGCCGGCCGAGAGGCGGTGGCGAAGCTGATCGCCGACGGCGAGTCCAGCCGACTCGGGGACGCGGTTCAGGCGGTGCTGAAGGCGTTCCGCGGCGGGTCGCTGTCCGCCATCGTGGCGTTCACCGACGGGGTGGTGACCAGCGGGGACGACCTGCCGAAGGCCGCCCGCGAGGCCGCCCGGTCGAACGTGCCGCTGTACCTGGTCGGGCTGGGCGACAGCTACGACCCGCCGGACCTGGCCCTGGCCGACCTGAAAGCCGACGACGTGGTGCTGAAGGACGACCAACTGCTGTTCGAGGCGCGGCTCACCGCCCGCGGCCCGAACCCGCCGGCCACCGTGCCGGTCATCCTGTCCGAACTGCAAGGGGACAAGCGGGTCGAGCGGAGCCGCCAGACGGTGACGGTGGACCCGTCCGGCAAGCCGGTGGTGTTCAAGCTCACCCACACCCCGACCGAGGCCGGGGAGAAGGCTTTCGTCATCGAGGTGCCGGTGCAGCCGGGCGAGACGGAGACGCTGAACAACCGCATGGAGCGGACGGTGCTGGTCACCGAGTCGAAGAAGCTGAAGGTGCTGATGGTGGAAGGCTACCCGCGGTACGAGTACCGGTTCGTGAAGGCCCAACTGGAACGCGAGACGGAACAGGTGCGGGGGAACCGGGCGATCGAGCTGGACGTGCTGCTGCTGGACGCGTCGAACGGCCACTGGCAGTCGGACAAGAGCGCCGAGCGGCTCCGCGGGGCCACCCCCACCCGGTCGCAACTGTTCGAGTACGACGTGGTCATCTTCGGCGACGTGAACCCCGGGCAGATCGCCAAGGCGAACCAGTTCTTCACCGACCTGGTGGAGTTCGTGAAGGCGAAGGGCGGCGGGCTGCTGGTGGTGGCCGGCGAGCACGCCACCCCGCACAAGCTGTACGACACCCCGCTCGGCGAACTGCTGCCGGTGACGCCCACGGACGAGTCCGTCCGCACCGGCGGGCCGCCGCCCACCCCGGCCGACGCCCCGCTGACCGAGCCGTACCTGCCCCAGCCGACCCCGCTCGGCCGCACCCACCCGCTGTTCCGGTTCGTGCCGGATGAGGTCGAGAACGCCAAGGTGTGGGAGGGGCTGAAGCCGTTCTACTGGACGAGCGGCGGGTGGCGGCGAAAGGGGTCGGCCGAGGTGCTGGCCGTCCACCCGAGCAAACCGCCGGAGGGCGGGGACACCGCCACCAACCACCCGATCGTACTCCAGCACTTCGTCGGCGCTGGGCGGGTGGTGTTCTTCGCGTTCGACGAGACGTGGCGGTGGCGGTGGCGGAGCGGCGAGGAGCGGTTCAACCACTTCTGGACGCAGGCGGTACGGGCTACCGCCAAGAGCCGGGTCACCCGCATCGAGGTGAAGACGGACAAGCAGACGGCGTACCGGCGGAACGAGCCGATGCGGATCACCGTGCGGTTCCCGGACGACGCCGCCCCGCCGGCCGGGGCGGTGAAGGTGCAACTCAGCCGCAAGCCGCTGCAACTGCCCGGCCGCCCGCCGATCGGGGAGCCGGAGACGCAGACCCTCACCCTATCGGAGGTGGAGCAACCGGCGGAAGCGAAAGGGGAGAAGCCGCGGTCCCGCCAGTACGAGACGCTGCTCACCCGCACCCCGGAGGGCGAGTACACGTTCACCCTGACCGAGGGCGGGCCGCCCGGCCTGACGCACAAGCCGCGGGCCGAGGCCCGCGTGCTGCCCCCGCCGGGCGAGCGTGACCGGCTGGAGATGAACCGCGGCGACCTGATGCGGGCAGCGGCCGAGTCCCGCGGCAAGTTCTACACCCTGGCCGACGCGGACAAGGTGATCGACGACCTGCCCGAGGCCGAGCGGGTGCCGCTCAACCAGCCATGCCCGCCGCTGAGCGTGTGGAACCACGGCCTGCTGTTCCTACTGCTGGTGCTGCTGCTCGGGTGCGAGTGGTGGGTCCGCCGCCGCGAGCGGCTGGTGTGACCCGGTCTGGCGGACGGTGTCCGGAAAGCGGCCGGGGGAGATTCGCTCACCGATTTTTCCAGTCGCGGAATCGGCCGGCGGTCGGTAGCATCCACCTAACATCCAATCCCGGCCGGCCTTTCAGCCGGCCTCCGCCCGGCTCGCACACGCCTGCGACTCGGTGTCGCCGTAGGGCCGGGTGGTGTTCTCCTCTCTCCCGGAGACACCGCTCATGTGTTCATTCCCCGTCCGTCGGTCGGCGTTCACGCTGATCGAGCTGCTGGTGGTGATCGCCATCATCGCCGTCCTCATCGGCCTGCTGCTGCCCGCCGTGCAGAAGGTCCGCGACGCCGCCGCCCGCATGAGTTGCCAGAACAACCTGAAGCAGATCGGCCTGGCGCACCACAACTACGAAAGCGCGATGGGGCGGTTGCCGCCGTGGGGGTTCAACTTCCGCGACCCGAACGTGAACCCACGACCGGCCAACCCGTACGGGGATCAGCGGCAGGGGTTCAGCAACCTGGTGATGGCGGTGGAGTATGTGGAGCAGGACAACCTGGCCAAGCTGGTGAACCGCCAGATCAGCATCCTGGACCCGCTGAACCTGCCCCCGCCGGCCCCGCTGGCCAGCAACATCGCCGGCACCGTGCCGGTAAAGATCTTCTACTGCCCGGCCACGCCGAACGGCGACCAGCGGGCGAACTACGACCTGGTCATGTCCGGCGGGTACGGGTTCCCGAACGGCAACCTGTATAGCCGCACCGACTACTGGGCGTACCGCGGCATCCACCCGGCGGCCATCACCCGCTGCGGCGGCACCTTGAACCAAACCCCGGTCGCCGGGGCGGAATACTCCGCCGCCCTGAGCGTCGGCGCGACCGACGGCGGGGTGGCCGACAAGGCGAGCGCGGGCAACCCGATCGTCGCCATGACCGACGGCACCAGCAACACCCTGCTCATGACCGAGGTGGCCGGCCGCGGGCTGAACGTGTACATCAACGGCCGGTCGGTCGCCCCGATCGGCAGTTCCCTGCCCAGCCCGATCCCGCTGGTGTCCAACCCGACAATCCCCGGGGTGGGGAACCAGAACGCCAGCCAGTTCGTTCGCGGCACCTGGGCCGACCTGAACGGCACCCCGGTGCTGTACGGCCAGGTGGCCACGGCCGCCGGCAACCAGGTGGACGTGAACACCGGCACCGCCTGCGGTTTCATCAACGTGTCCAACTTCAGCAGCCCGTACTCGTTTCACTCCGGCGGGGTGAACGCCCTGCGGTGCGACGGATCGGTGGCGTTCCTTCGCCAGTCCATGGACCCCGCGGCGCTGTTCGCCTTCTGGACCCGCGCCGGCGGCGAGGTGATCGGGGTGGACAACCGATAACTGGGGAACACCGGTGGGCCGCCGGGGCCACGAAGTCAAGCGGCCGTTCGGCGGTCCGGGGGACGTTCTTCTATTCCCCGGCCGATTCCCGTAAGCGCCCCTTGTCCGGGTGCGAATAATCTTTCGGCGGGCGGCGTTCGGCCGTGCGCCAGGAGGACTCCCAAATGTTCGGCTCGCTGAGAATCGGCCGGCCGTTCGGCATAGACCTGAGCCTGCACGGCACGTTCTGGTTGCTCCCGGCGTTCGTGTTCCTGACCGCGTACATGGGCGGCGGACTGCCGGCGGCGGTGATGAACACCGGCGTGATCCTGGCGGTGTTCGGGTGCGTGGCCCTGCACGAACTCGGTCACGCCCTGGCCGCCCGGCTGTACGGCATCCGCACCCAGGACATCGTCCTGTACCCGATCGGCGGGGTGGCCCGGCTGGAACGGATGCCCGAACGCCCCATCCAGGAGATTGTGGTCGCGCTCGCCGGGCCGGCGGTGAACGTGGTCATCGCGCTCGGGCTACTGGCGGTGCTGCTGGCTGACGGGCTGGCGCTGGGCATCTGGCCGAGCTACCAGAACCCGGTGAACACGTTCCTGGCGCGGCTGATGATGGCCAACGTCGGGCTTGTGCTGTTCAACTTGATCCCGGCGTTCCCAATGGATGGCGGGCGAGTGCTGCGGGCGGTGGTCAGTTGGTTCACCGACCGGGTGACGGCCACCCGTGTGGCGGTCACGATCGGCACCGTGTTCGCTGTGCTGTTCGGGGTGTACGCGTTGATGCCGCCGAACCCGCAGCCGATGCTATTGATCCTGGCAGTGGCCGTGTACCTAATGGGCCGGCAGGAGTTGGAGATGGTTCGACGGGAAGCCGTGTACCGCCGTCGGCAGCGGATGTGGGCGGAGTACGACATCCCCACCGCCCGTGCGGTCGACCGCCCGGGCCGGCCGGAAGACGTATGGGTGTACGACGCCCGCACCGGCGTGTGGCACCCCGCCCCCACCCGCCGGAACCTGTTCAGCCCGATTTGACGGTCGTGCCGAGTGTGCGGGCAGGGTTGTACCCGCCGCGGCCGGGGAGAGTCACCCCCGGCCGCTTCGCCGTTCGATGATAGGATGCGGTGCTGTTTGTACCGCCCGTGGGCAGACACCCGCAGTCCCCGAGAAGACACGGAAGGTCGTCGCGTGGCCAGCGATGTGGCTGAGCCGGTCCCCCTGGTGCCGCAGCCGCCCGAGAAGGCGGCGGCCCCTCCCCCGCCACGCCCTTCCCCCCTCGCCGACGCGATGGACGGTATCGGCGACTGGGCGCTCTTCTCCGGGCGGGCGATCCGCGGCGTCCTGTCCCGCCATCTGAAGGGGCGGGAACTGCTCCACGCCTGCTTCGACATCGGGTACAGCAGCCTGGTGGTGGTGGCCGTCACCGGCACGTTCATCGGCATGGTGCTGGCAGTCCAGACGTACGCCCAGTTCCACACCATCGGATTGGACACGTCCATCGGGGCGGTCATCCACATGTCGGTGGTGCGGGAACTCGGGCCGGTGCTGGCGGCGGTCATGCTGGCCGGGCGGATCGGCACCGCGATGGCCGCCCAACTCGGCACCATGCGGGTGACCGAGCAGATCGACGCGCTGGCCTGCCTGGGGGTGGACCCGGTGAAATACCTGGTGTCCCCGCGGTTCCTCGCCTGCCTGCTCATGATCCCGCTGCTCACCGTCATCGCCGACCTGATGGGGGTGCTCGGCAGTTCGGTCATCTGCCTGCAGGTGTTCGGCATCGAGCCGTACCACTACTGGGAACACTCGGCCCGGTTCGTCAAGCGGTTCGACCTGCTGTCCGGGCTGGCCAAGTCGGTGGTGTTCGGCGGGGTGCTGTGCCTCATCTGCTGCCACCGCGGGTTCCACAGCCGGGCCGGGGCGGAGGGCGTCGGGCGGGCGGCCACCGAGGGGTTCGTGCTGTCGTTCGTGGCCATCATGTTCCTCGACTTCGTGCTGGCCATGATCACCACCACCATCCACGACGCGTTCTGGCCGCCCGCCGGCGCGCGGGTGGCGTAGCCATGACCGACCCGCTCATCCGCCTCCGCGGGGTGTCCGTCCGGTTCGGCCGGCAGCAGGTGCTGTCGAACGTCCACCTGGACGTGTACCCGCAGGAGACGGTCGCGCTGATCGGCGAGAGCGGGTGCGGCAAGTCGGTGACGCTCAAGCTGATCGTCGGCCTGCTCAAGCCGACCGACGGGGAGGTGCTGTTCGAGGGCAGGCCGGTCCACCGGCTGACCGAGCGTGAGTTGACCGCCATGCGGCTGCGGGTCGGGTTCCTGTTCCAGGGGGCGGCCCTGTTCGACAGCCTGACGGTGTTCGACAACGTGGCGTTCGGCCTGCGGGCGGAGGGTGGGCTGGGCGAGCCGGAGGTGCGGGCGAAGGTGCGGCAGCGCCTCCAGGAGGTCGGCCTGCCGGAGGGGGCTGAGGCGAAAATGCCGGCGGAGCTGTCCGGCGGGATGCGGAAGCGGGTGGGGCTGGCGCGGGCGATGGCCCTGGACCCGGACGTGATGCTGTACGACGAGCCGACCACCGGCCTGGACCCGATCATGACGGACGTGATCAACGAGCTCATCCTGCTCACCCGGCGGCGGACGAGCGTGACCAGCGTGGTGGTGACGCACGAGATGCGGACGGTACAGAAGGTCGCCGACCGGGTGGTGATGCTGTACCCGCTCTCCCGCCTGTCCGCCGGCGAGCCACAGGTGGTGTACGACGGGCCGGCGGCCGGGCTGACCGAGGCGGCCGACCCGCGGGTGCGGCAGTTCGTACTCGGCGAGGCCCGCGACCGGCTGACCGAGCTGGGCGGGGTGTACCACGGTTGAGCGGACGTTGTGTGAGTGGTAGGCCCACGCCGTGGGCCGTCGTTCGGTAAAGCGGCCCGCGGCGCGGGTCTACCACTCACTGACTCGTGGAGGGTCGTCATGGCCGAGCGAGCGATGCGGGTGCGGCTGGGAGCGTTCGTGGCGGCGGCGGTGGTCGCGCTCACCGGGCTGGTGGTCACGTTCGGCGGCGCGCCCAAGCTGTTCAGCCAAAACGCCCAGTACACCGTCACCTTCCCCGAGGCCCCCGGGCTGGCCCGGGGCACCCCGGTGCGGAAGTCCGGCGTCCGCATCGGCCGGGTGACCGCGTTGGACATCGACGACCAGACCGGGCGAGTGCAGGTGGCGGTGGAGATCGAGGGCAAACACCTGCCGCGGATGAGCGAGGAGCCGGTCATTTCCCGCGGGCTGCTCAGCGGGGACACCACCCTGGACTTCATCCCGAAGGTGGACGACAAGGGCCAGCCGATCGGCATCGGGTCGGCGTACACCCCCGGCACCGAAATCGTTGGGGTGCCCCCGCTGAACACCCAGCGGCTGATCAACCAGGCCCAGGGGACCATCCCGGACGCCCAGGCCGCTCTCGCCCAGTTCAACCGCACCATCGGCAAGTTCGAGGCGGTCGGGCCGAAGGCGGAGAGGGCGCTGGACGAGATCGGCCAGTTGGCCCGGAGCGCCCGCGAGGTGGTGCCCGAGCTGCGACAGACCAACCTGAAGGTGCAGGAGTTCATCGGGGCGAACGACCCGCCGGCCGACCAGCCGGGCAACCTGAAGACGCTGGCCAAGGAGATCGCCGAGCTGGCGCGGGCGGTGCGGCCGCTCGCCGACGACCTGCGGGCGGTGATGAAGGACAACAAGGGCGAGCTGACCAAGACGCTCCAG
>CANJKY010000125.1 GCA_947474875.1 Gemmataceae bacterium | reverse complement strand
CGTGCCGTTCTGATGACGGCACACGGAGTGTTCCTACCACTCACAGACGGCGAAGAATGAGGGGTTACTTCAGCCCGGCCAGGTACTCGCCGAGTACACCCGCGTCCTTGTCGCTCAGCTTGTCCGGGCCGGAGGCCGGCATCCGGGACATCGGGTTGTGCGCCTTCGGGTCGCGGACGTGGGCGATGATCCACTCCTTGTCCCGCTTCGCCCCCACCTTCGTCAGGTCCGGCCCCATGCCGCGGCCGACCTTCGCCGCCCCGGCGGTCGCGTGGCAGTTGTTGCAGTTGGCCGCCTCGAACACCACCACGCCGGGCGGCTTGTCCTTGGCGTCCGACCCGCCGCCGGTCGGCGGGGCACCGGCCTTGAACACGGACCCGGTGGCCCCGGAGCCGGGTTTGTCCTTGGTCTCGCCGCACCCGATGACGACGACGGCGGCGGAGGCGACAGCCCCGACCGCGAGGAGGGCGAATGAACGACGCATGAACACCTCGAAGGAAAAGGAGGGAGTTACGCCCCGGTGAACCGCTTCTTCAGCTGCACCATCGCCCGCATCCACAGCTTCTCCACGCTGTCCACCGTGCGCCCCGTCCGCTCGGCCACCTGCGGGAACGTCAGCCCTTCCAGGTGCCGCAGCACGATCACCGTCTGGTAGTCGTCCGGCAGGGCGGCGATGGCCTCGGCCACCAGCAGCGACTGCTCGCCGCGGGCCGCCTGCATGCTCGGCGAGGTGTGCGGGTCCACCGGGATGGCCCCCAGCCCGGCTGTCGAGTGCTCCAGGTCCGCCTGTAGGCCGATCTCCAGCCGCGGGTCGCGGGCCTGGGTGCCGAAGTACCGCCGCACCTGGTTGGCCAGCGTGCCGGCCAGGATCTCCCGCAGCCACGCCGTCAGTTGCGCCTCGTTCCCCCCGCGGAACGCCGGGAAGTACCGGTGGGCGTCCAGGAACGCCTCCTGCACCACGTCCGACGCGTCCACCTTCCCCTGCAGCTTGCGGCCGATCTCGATGCGGGCGAGCAGCCGCAGGTAGTTGCGGTACTGTTCCAGCAGGCGGCCGAGGGAGGCCGGGTCGCGGCGGGCGTCGGCGAGCATCTCGGTGGCATCCGCCGGGGGCATCGGGTACTCCAACGAGACGGTAACGGGTGCGGGGCGAACACCGCCGCTACAGCATCATCTTCGCCGCGACCTGCGGGAGCGGTGTTTTAGAGTGGTAGGCACACTCCGTGTGCCGTTCTTCGGAATCACGACGGCACACGGAGTGTGCCTACCACTCACAGACCCGCGGACCTGGATCGCCTACAATTCCCCCGATCCTACCCTCGGCGGGTTCAGAAAGCCATGACCACGGACGACCCCCGACCGGTTTCCCTCCGCCGCGAGGGCGACGGCCTGCGGATCGACTGGGCGGACGGCATCAGCACGTTCGTCACGTGGCGGACGCTGCGGAAGGAGTGCCCGTGCGCCACCTGCACGGACGAGCGGGCGAAGCCGCCGAACCCGTTCCGGGTGCTGTCCGCCCAGGAGGTGGCGGCCGGCCCGCCCGCCCCGCTGAAGATGGCCCCGGTCGGCCAGTACGCCTACCAGATCGCGTGGAACGACGGGCACAGCACCGGGATTTACACGCTGGCCGCGCTGCGGAAGTTGAGCGAACCGACTTCGTAGGTCCGGCTGTGCCGGACGCGGATCACACGTCCGGCACAGCCGGACCTACCAGGAGATACATCATGCCTCCCCCCCAGCCCGGCCAGCAGAAGACCCCCCTGCCCGGCATCAAGCACGTCATCGCCGTCGCCAGCGGGAAGGGCGGCGTCGGCAAATCGACCGTGTCCGCCAACCTGGCGCTCGCGCTGCACATGTACGGCCAGCGGGTCGGCCTCATGGACGCCGACATCTACGGGCCGAGCGTGCCGCTCATGTTCGGCCTGGGCACGGTGGACCAGACGAAGACCCCGTTCCCGATCGAGAAGTACGGCCTCAAGCTGATGAGCATGGGGTTCCTGGTGGACCCGAACCAGGCGGTCATCTGGCGGGGGCCGAAGGTGGCCCAGGCGGTCGGGGCGCTGCTGTTCCAGCCGCCGTGGGGCGAACTTGACTACCTGGTCATCGACCTGCCGCCGGGCACCGGCGACGCCCAACTCACGCTCAGCCAGTCCGCCCCGCTCACCGGCGCCGTCATCGTCACCCAACCGGCCGAGGTCAGCCTGATCGACGCCCGCAAGGGGGTGCGGATGTTCCAGGAGGTGAACGTGCCGATCCTGGGCATCGTCGAGAACATGAGCTATCTCGGCCTGCCGGACGGGTCGAAGCTGTTCCCGCTCGGTCAGGGCGGGGGGGCGAAGCTGGCCGCGGAGATCGGTGTTCCGTTCCTGGGCGAGATCCCCATCGACCAGGAGATCAGCAAGTGCGGGGACGCCGGCGAGCCGATCGTGCGGAAGCACCCGGATCACCCGGTGTCGCACGCGTACATCCGGCTGGCGCAGACGGTGGTGAACGAGTTGATGAAGCGGCCGACCGGCGGGGCACTGCCTGAGGTGGAACTGTAGGGACGGCACGCCCATGTCCGACCGCGAGGCGTTCGTCGCCGCCGTAGCCGCCAGCCCGGAGGACGATCTGCCGCGGCTGGTGTTCGCCGATTGGCTGGATGAGAACGGCGAGAGCGAACGAGCCGAGTTCATCCGCGTGCAGTGCGAGCTGGCAAAGCCGGCGGTGCGGCAGGACACCGACTTCCGCGACCCACTCCTGGCCCGCATGAGATCGCTGCTGGACGCCCACCGGAAACGGTGGATGGCGCCGGTGGCGGCGGCGCTCGGGTTCTCCGGCGACGACCCGCCGCAGCCGGCACGGGCGGCCGAGCCGCCGTCGTTCTGGCGGCGGGTGTCCGGGCGGCTGGGCCTGCCCCGCGGCCCGCTAGCAATTCCGCCGGAACCCCAAGCTAAAGAAATCCGTGACGACTTTAATGGGCGTTGTTCAACCGTCACTTTCACCGCCGAGCGGGCGGACGACTCGCCGCGGCCGGACTGGGTGGGCTGGGAACTATCCCGCGGGTTCGTCGATCACCTCTCGGTCAACCCGGGCCGGTTCCCGGAGGCCGCCTCGCTGGTCGAATTGTTCCGCGTCGAACCCGTGTCAGGGCTGGACGTGCATCTGACCGAAGGCGGTGAATCGGACCAGTGGCGGCGGCTGGCCGGCGAACATCTGAACCGCGTTTGCACGCTCCGGTTGGTCCGCGTCCACCCGTTCGGCCAGTTCGACCCGCGACCGCTAGTAGAGGCGGTCGTCCGGTCTCCGCACCTGACCGGCGTCCGTCGGCTGGAACTGGGCGGACCGATGAATCCGAACCTCGCGTGGTCGATCAGCCCGACCATCGTCCGCTCACCGCTGTTCCGACGGCTGACGCACCTCATCGCAGGACGTGCTCTGGACTTGGTGTCTCACCTGCTGCACGCCCCGTCGGACGTGGCCCTGCGGGTTCTCGACCTGTGCGAATGCGGCCCGCTCGCCGACCTGCACCGGCTGCCGTTCCGCGATCGGATCGAGGCGCTAATCCTGGCCGAATCCGGCTCGGACCCGTCCTTCGTGTTCCGCCCCGGCGATGCGGCGTGGCCGCGGTTGAGGATGCTCGACCTGAAAGGCTGGCGCCCTAACTGGGCGCAGGCCGAGGTGTTCACCACGAACCTGTTCCCCGAGCTACGGGAGCTGTTCCTCCACTGGCAGCAGCTCGGCCCGGACGGAGCGAACACCCTCGCCGCCGCCCCGTTCTTGCCTCAACTCGAAATCCTCGATGTGTCGAACAACCAACTCGGTGATCTGGAGGTGCTGGCGATCGCCGACCGCCTCGACCTGAAGCGGGTTCGGCACCTGGACCTGACCGGCAACCCGCTGTCGCACTCCGTCCGGGAGGAGCTGGTAAGCCGATTCGGAGAGAGGGTTTACGTCGACACGGGGAATGAAACCGGAAATCCGGGCTGGGGGTGATTCGTCCGACCCTGAACTCTTCGGCCAAATCTTTTCCGCCAACACTTCGCTCGGCCCGGTGTTACACCGATGAACCCAGTGGGGTCGGCCGGCGGCAACCCCCGGAACTGGACGCCCCAACCGGCGGCGGGTACTGTGGTACGGCGGGAACTGCTGCCCCCGATCGCCGCCCCAGACCGGCTCCGTCGCGTGGCCCTCGAACAGGATGCCCTCCTCCCGAAAGGCGAGGAGTCCGAGTGGATCGCCGCCGCCCAACAGGGCGACCGTGCGGCGTTTTCCCGCCTGGTGTCGGCGTACTGGGACCGGTTGTACCGCTGGCTGTACCACCTGACCCGCGACCGGCACAAGGCGGAGGATCTGACGCAGGAGACGTTCCTGAAGGCGCTGGCGGCGGTGAAGTCGTTCCGCCGTGGCAGCAACTTCCGGGCGTGGCTGTTCCGCATCGGGCACAATAACTTCGTCAACCTGAAGCGGACGGAGAAGCGGGTGACGCAGGGGCCGGCGGAAGACCACCCGACGGCGGACGACGCGGCCGGGCCGGAGGAGGTGGTGTCCGACCGCGAGGAGATTCGGCGGGTGGCGGACGCGATCGGCGAACTGCCAGCCGACTTCCGGGCGGCCCTGCTGCTGCGGGTAGACCAGGGGCTGTCGTTCCGCGAGGTGGCGGCGGTGATGCAGATCACCGAGGAAACGGCCCGCTGGCGGGTGTTCAAGGCGCGGCAGAAGCTGATGCGGGTGCTGTCCCCGGAACTGCTGCCGGACACGGTAGAGGATTAGGTGCTGCGATGACCTGCGACGTGGTCCGAACCCGACTGCTCGCCCTGCCGGACGCGGCCCGCCCGACGGACGACCTGCTCACGCACCTGGCCGCGTGTGCGGCGTGCCGGGCGGTGCAGGCCGAGGCGGCCCGGCTGGACGCCGTCCTCGCCGCCCTGCCGGTGCCGTCGTCCGAGGCCCGCAAAAACACGTTCCTCGATTCCCTGGCCGCCGACGGGCCGGTCATCCGCTCCATCCCGGTGCTGCCGAGCACGCTCGCCGGCAGCGGGGCGTTCCGCCCGGTCGGGTCGTGGCTGAAGCGGCTGGACCTGCGGTGGGTGGGCGGGGTGGCGGCGGCCGCCGCCCTGACCGTCGGCGGGGTGTGGTACGCCAACCGACCGAAACCGGTTCAGCAAGAGGTGGCGGCCAAACCGCGGCAGGAGCTGCTGAAAAAGTACACCGACCACCACAACGCTCTGGCCAAGGCCCGCACCGCCCCGGCCCGGCTGACCACGTACACCCGGTGGTCGGACGACATCCAGGCCGAGGCGTGCTCCATGTCCAACGCGGCCGGACAGGTGGAGATGAACAGCCTGGCCACCCAGTACGAGCGGATGGTGGCCGACGGGGTGGAGAAGCAGGCCAAGCAGGTGGCCGAGCAGCCGATGACGGTGGACGACCGGCAGAAGGTGCTGCGGGACGCCATCGCCAAACTGACGGCCGCGGAAACGGAGGCCCGCCGGCTGGAACCGGACGCGCGGACGGACGCGCGGACGGCGCTCAAGCGGATCGCCGACGCGGCCACCGCCGGGCGGAAGACCCTCACCCTGATCGCCGAAGCGCGGGGGGCCCCATGAACGCCCGCACCCTGACCGTGCTGCTCGCCGGCGGCCTGCTGGCCGCGTGGGCGGCCGCCCAGCACCCGACCGGCGGGCTGGCCCACGAGCGGCTGGAACTGCTCAAGGCCAACCGCCCGCTGCTCGAAGACCTGCTCGGCCACGGGCTGAGCCTGGGGGACAAGAACTCGGCCCTGGACCGGGCGAGGGAGAGCCGCGAGACGACGAACCGGCTGGCCCGCGAGCTGCGGTCGGCCGTGTACGCCGAGGACGCCGACCGCATCGCCGAGATGACCGACCTGTACAACCGGGTGTGGAAAGAGGCGTTCGCCCCCAACCTGTGCGAAGCGCGGGACACCATCCCGCCGCACTCGGAGGCGTACAAGCAGGTGCGGGAGATGCACCGCAGGGCGGCGAAGGACGTGGCCGACCTGGCCGCCGGCAT
Organism: Gemmataceae bacterium; assembly: GCA_947474875.1. Classification (GTDB taxonomy): domain Bacteria; phylum Planctomycetota; class Planctomycetia; order Gemmatales; family Gemmataceae; genus JALHQU01. The sequence goes on along the minus strand of CANJKY010000125.1, from coordinate 2,068 downwards.
TCCGGCCGGCGGGCCGGTCGGCACCCTGGCGCGGGTGAAGACCGCCCGCACGCAACTCGAAGCGGCCGCGGCCGACCTCGGCCCCGAACCGGCCGATCCCGGTCCCGCTCCGGGCGACGACGCCAAGTAATCAACTCCCGAAGCCTGCCGCACACCCGCGCTCTATCGTTCACCACCCGAACGACGGAGCGACGGCATGCCCATCTACACCTGCGAGCGGTGCGGCGAAACCCTGCGGGTCGGCCTGGAACTGGCAGCGGACGAGCGGAACTGCTTCGGCTGCCGCACCCCGCTGGCCGAAGTGTCGGCGGCGGAAGACCTCGATCGGCACCGGCACGGGGCCAAGCTGGCCGGGTTCGTGCTGGCGGTGCTCGGGGTGATCACCTACGGCACCACCAGTCCGTTCGGGCTGATGCTGAGCGCGGAGAAGATGGGGTGGCGGAACCGATCACCCGGCCTGCGGACGGCCGACTGGGTGGGGGTGGTGCTCGGCGGGCTGGGCACCCTGTTCCTGCCGGTCTTCCTGGTCGGGATGTGGAATTACTCGCTCGTCGGCCCGCAGCCAGTGCTCCTCTACCTGGCATTCCTGGCCGGGTGGACGTGGCACCGGGTGCGGGTGGTGTGGCGGTGGCCGCGGCCGACGGCCGGCCGCCCACCGGCCGCGTGACCCGTGCCTACTCCGCCAGGCAGCGGCGGAGGAACCGCACCCCGTGCTCGATGTCGGCGAACCGCTGCTGCTGGGTGCCCACCTCCCGCTCGATGCACAGCGGGCCGCGGTACCCCACCCGCTTGAGCGCCTTCACAAACTCGCGGGTGTTCGTCTGCCCGGTGCCGAGCGGCACCTCCTCGCCCCAGGCGCCCGGCGTCGTCGGCCGGTTGGCGTCCTTCACGTGAACGCTGCGGATGTCCGGGGCGAGCAGGTCGAGCACCTTCAGCGGGTCGTCCTTGTCGTACAGCAGCATGTTCGCCGGGTCGAAGTTCACCTTCAGGTTCGGGCTTTGCAGGTCGTCCAGCGTCCGCCGGAGGAGCGCCGCCGACTCCTGCCCGGTCTCGAACGCCACCGTCACGCCGGCCAGCCGGGCCAGGTCGCCGACCTGCGCCAGGGTGTCCAGGAACGGCTTCCGGGCCGGGTCGCCCACCTCGGGGATGAACCCGGCGTGCAGCATCACGTCGGTCAGGCCGAGCTCCACCGTGCGGGCCAGCCCCCACTTGAATCGCTCCAGCCGCTCCGGGCGGGTGGCCGGGTCGCCGAACCCGCCGGTCTTCTCGATCGTCTGCGGGGTGGTGTAGTCCTCGCCCGGGAAGCCGAGCATGGCCCCGGACATGCGGAACCCGGCAGCCTTGGCCGCGGCCGGCATGGCGTCGCCCTCGGCCCAACTGGCGTGGTGCGGGTCGCCGCACGCGATCTGCACCACGTCGACGCCGAGGCGGTCAAGGAACCCCTTCAACTCCGGCACGCTCGTGACCTGGAGGGACCAACTGCACACGCCGACGGCGAGCGGTTCGATGGGCATGACGCGACTCATCATAGAGGGGGGCGGAGAGGTGATGGTATCGTGCGGCCGGCGGTCGGGGCAGAAAAAAACCGGGCGGACCATATGGTCCGCCCGGCTCACAGATGCTCGCCGGAGCCGTTACTTCATCGGGTCTTTCGGCGGCGGCGGCGGCGGCGGCGGGGCCGGCGGCTGGCCGGGCTTGCCGCTCGGGGCGGTGTTGCTCACCGGCTTGGTGTCTTTGGAATCCGAGCCGCAGCCGACGACCGCGAGGGCGGCGCCGCAGGCGACCAGGCTCAGGAGGAATCGACGAGTCACAGAAACTCCTCGGTGTGACGGTGGGGAAAAGAAGATGCGGGCGGGGACAACCCCGCCCGCCGCGAACCGCGATCGATCACATCAGTTGGAGATCAGGCTGATGTCGTACACCTGGCCGTCGGTCATGCCGGCGGCCCGCATCTGGGTGTACCAGCGGGTGCTGAACCAGTCGGTGGCGTTGCCGATCTTGCGGATCGGGCGGACCGAGCCGTCGCCCCAGGCCATCTGCACCAGGCCGGTGTGCTTGCTGCCGTAGG